>CAMWMM010000085.1 GCA_947175285.1 uncultured Lachnospiraceae bacterium | reverse complement strand
TATCGGTTGTATGCTCCTTTTTTATTTTTCAATATATTTTGAAACACGCCGAATTCATTTATGGAAATCACAATTACAAATTGGTACAAACAAAAAGATATTATAATTATAATAACACAAAAATAATTTATTAGGAGGGAATCGTTATGAATAGGAAAAATGAAGTCATTGGAAGTTTAGGTGGAATGATTGCCGGAGCTATGGCAGGCGCCGCTAAAGGAGCACATATCGGAATCGCAATGGGAGGAGGACTAGGAGCTATTGCAGGTACAATTCCGTGCGCAGTTATTGGGGGAATAATTGGTTTGTTAGGAGGTAATAAGGTAGGGAGCGAGATAGACAGGCATTAAACAGAAATTGTTGTAGGCTGTTTAGTTCATTCAACTGAAAAAAGGGTATATGATTGGCGGGTTCTATACAAGTGGGAACTCGCCAATCAAGGGATTAATCGTCGTCAGACAGTTCATTAATCATTGCCCTAAAATATTCAAGAGGATTTTTGCTTCGAGCAGAACACAAGAAAATCCAATCGTAGGGATTAACAGCATCCAACTTTTCATATCCACACTGATCTAGGAGTGCATTTGCTTCGTCCAAATAAATTTTAGGCAACGCATCGCTAGGAAACTCCATATTGTTCGTTGTTAGTTTCACTTTTACCCAAAATTGATAAAAATCAAGCAGTACGATCATTTTGCGAATGGAATCATATGACTTGGAAACTAAAATTTTATCTTTTGAGAGAATATCGGACATTGTTTTCTTACTTGGGAAATTGTTTCGTACAATATATGGTATTGATATTTTTTCATTGTTTCGGCAGATTTTTTGAGTTCCCAATATACGCTCTAAGATAAAAGTATTTTTTCGGATATTTCTATTGTCAATAGCTTCAAACACATATTCTGTAGGAGATTCGGCAGTGCATTCATAAGGATTTTTTGAGTCAAATATAAGTTCTTGAATGAGCAGTCCGAAGGTTTGATAATCAGCTAAATTTAAAGATGGAAGTTCTTTGCCATTGTTTCGTTTTTGAGCAATCGTACGTTTTAAATTGTCGATTATGGATTTACTCTCTGGTGAGCCAATTAGTGCAGACACATAATTATTTAGCGCATTTAAGGCACTTTTATTCCAGGCGTTAAAATTGCCTTTGTTTTGCGTTAAAAATTCCTTTAGTTCTGCAACAGATTGACATTCATGAATCAGATTTTTGACATATTGCGTGTAGTTTGCAGACGCGTCAGAATCCGTAGCAGACGGTATATTTTTGACTTCCTGTATAATTTTTTGCGCCTCTGCATAAGTCACGTTATGTAAAAAGGAATAATAATAGACGGCTTCTTCTATGGTATGGCAGTTAAAAGCTCTGTCATAATATACGTGACGAAAAAACCAAGATGTCTCATCGAGGGATAAATTTAGTGCAAAACAAATTTCATAGATTTTATTGCGGCTTCCGGGCTCAATCTTTGGACGATGTGTCCCATTTAGCCAGGAAATAACAGTTTCTTTTTCAATCTGGGAATTTATATTTTTTAATCTGGATACCAGATATTCCGATAAATCTTTGATATCATTGATGTCCCCAGTGTATCCTTTCTTTTTCAATAATTCAATCAATCCAATATCAAATGACCGAAAGGAATCTGGATTTTTCAGATAATCAATAGCATCGTCAACATCGTCAATTGAGGGGTAGTCATAGGTGGCATCCTGGTTATAAATTGTAAATCTATAATTCATGGTAAATCTCCGACTATTAAATATTATATATAAATTATTATACCTAAAAGAAGTTAAGAAATCTAGAAGATTTGTAATTTGGATAGAAAATCTATAAACAAAAGGATATAATAAAAGAAATTGTACAGGCAGGAGACAGTTATGAGAGATAATAGAATCGCTTTAAAAAATGGATCTGAGATTGTTGTAACGGATGGGAAAAGAATTAAGATAGACACGGAGGTTGGTCGCGGTGCAAGCTGTATCGTCTATGATGCAGCGTATACAGACTCTATCGGTATACCACATCATATAAGGATTAAAGAGTGTTATCCGTATTACATACCGATTGAAAGAACCGAAGGCGGGAGTCTTATACCCTTTGAAACAAATAAGGACAAATTTAGTGCCGCGAAGAATCATTTTATTCAGGCTTATCAAAGAAATGTAAGCATTAACAATACATTAGGGTTGACCAATTCTACAATAAATTCTACAGATTTCATTCAATACAACAATACTTGTTATATTGTTATGGTATACAGTGAGGGCTGTGATTACAACAAATATCAGGATCAGTCATTGTTGGAATTGTTTGGGCACATAAAGAGTCTTGCCCAATTGATAAAAAAATATCATGATAGAGGATATCTCCATCTTGACATTAAGCCGGAAAATATATTGATTCTTCCTGAAACGCAGCAGCATCTCTTGTTATTTGATTTTGACACTGTTACAACAATAGATGAGATAGGGACGACCAGCAGGTTTGGACTGGCATTTTCAGAAGGATTTTCGCCGCCTGAACAGATCCAGGGAAAAAGAGATAAAATAGGGACGCATACAGATATCTTTTCGATTGGAGCGCTGATGTATTATAAGCTTTTTGGCAGAAAAGTAACTTTAGATGCATGTAAGATTTTTTGTAGTTATTCATTTGACGAGATGCGGTATTTTGATAAAAAATACCAGC
This sequence comes from uncultured Lachnospiraceae bacterium, assembly GCA_947175285.1. The sequence goes on along the minus strand of CAMWMM010000085.1, from coordinate 10,095 downwards.
CTAAGCTCTATAAAGTGTTAGAAAACTTTTTGAAAAAGACCTTATCCGCTTCTATCATTCCAAGGTGGAACAAGATGCAGCAGCTTATAGACTGTCTGGATGAACTGATTGTGTTATCCGATGTAGACGGTGAGTATCTCATCGACTCTTTTCAGTACAACACAGCACATTTTATCGGGAGAGAAAAAGAAATTGTCAAGATATATGATAAGTTGTCAGAAAATCAGTTGATATTTCTTTCTGGAATCGGCGGAATCGGAAAAACGGAAATTGCAAAGCAGTACGCCAACCAGTACCGAAATCTGTATGACACCGTCGTATTTGCAGTATTTGATAGTGATATTGAATCTTTAGTGAATAAAGAAATCATGATCAATCATGTAGAACAAGGAGAAAAAGAGAGCGATACTGATTATTTCAACAGGAAAATAAATGTACTTAGGCGCATTGTGACTGATAGAGATTTGCTTATTATTGATAATTTTGATACGGACTCAGACAACAGCCTTGAAATTTTATTGAGCTGTCCATGCAAATTTATTATAACATCGAGAATGGATTTCTGTGATTACAATTATGAACAGATTGACATTGACAGGATGGAAAACATAGATGATGTCTTAAAATTGTTCTATGTATACAATGATAATGAGTACGGGACAGAAAATGCAGCTGCAGTAAAGGAATTAGTCGAGTATGTGGGTTATCACACAATGACTGTGGAATTGCTCGCAAAATATCTGAGAGTTTCAGGCGAAGCGCCAATGGAACTTCTTAGCCGTTTTATGGAACAGGAAGGAATCACAAACACAAAAGATATCAATGTCAGACAGAGAAAAGATCGCAGACTGCGTTCGGAATCCATAAACAGCCATTTGATGACACTGTTTGATATTTCTGGGTTTGAAGAAACAGAAAAGGAAATCATAGGAAGTCTTTCACTATATGCAGGTATCCGCATAAAAAAATGTAAATTCGAAGAAATTTGCCCAATAACCAATATTTCTGAAATATTGAATAAATTAATTAAAAGTGGGTGGATTACATATAACGCAAAGACTGGTAAAATTTCACTACACCAGGTCATACAGGATTTGATATACAAAAATCTTAGTCCCAATGCAGAGAATTGTCCCAATGTCGTTGCCGGAATGACCAGATACATTACTGCTGATACTGCTGATTATTACAGGATTAAACAGTACGTAATAGATGTGTTTATGGACAGGATTACAGGGTCAAACATCTCGTATGCAAGATTATGCTTGTTATATCATAAAAAAGACAGAATTGATGAGGCGGAACGGATCTGCCTACAGCGGAAAGAGACGGAGAAAGAGGCTTATGACATCCTGCAGCGGATATGCAGAAGAAAAATTGAAAAAATAAGTCTTCTTGATGATGTAGACGAATCGGAGCTGGAATTGGATGATTATGTTGTGAGCCAGCTTCAACTGATTGAAGAGTTGATGGATAGCATTATGGACTACTGTCAGAGATATACAGATGATGTGGACTATATTGTAAAAGAGTATACTGATGCATGCAGTGAAATATATAGCGCCCTCTCGAATTATATCTGGTGCTATTTTGATGCGCAGAATCCAAATATGGATCGAATTTGTTATAAATTGATCGTTATGTATGATGCAGTAACCAGATTGCTGCCCCTTTCATCTTATGCGGTGGAGGAAAAAGTATCCTATTATATAAAGATACGAGATTTCTATATGGATGAAGATTTTGGAATTACATATAAAAACAAATTTTTCTCAGATATAGAAAAGGCATACTGGTATCAGGAGCGGATTGATGAATTGAGAAATAAGATGGATAAAAAAGGTGCAGATATCATTATTACAGATGGGGGTGTGACAACATACCATTATACCAATGATGTGTCTTATACCATGTTAGCTGAAAAATATGAAGAGGAAGAAAATTATGAACGGGCCATAACATTCTATAAAAAATCATATGATTATGGTGATGGAAGGTATGATAGTGTGATGCAGAGTATCGCACATATTTATGAAAAGATGGGTGAGCCCAAAAAAGCGGTGGAATGTCTGGAAAAAGTACTGGACTATGACAAGGCAAACGAGAACGATCCGAATACCTACTTTTCATACACTTCTTATATCTGTGTTGAACTCATAAAAAGTTTCGTCAAAATGCACGATTATGAGAAGGCAAAAATGTACGCATTGGAACTAATACACTATGATGATCCGAATACGCTAAAAGAAGAGAACTCATATGCAGTGACAAATGTTCTCGCAGCATATTTTTATTTGTATTTTGTGGAGAACGAATCTGAAAAGAAGGAATTGTTGTGGCAGCAATGTATCAAATATTACAAAATGCTTGAAAACGACAGAATAGATGATGACATATTGGATTTTATTGATGAATATCTCATCAAAGAGAATGTCTGTTTTGAAGAAATTATTAAAATATTAGATAGGATTGATAAATGCGGAACGAAAGATATTAGAGAAAAAATTATTCAGGATACGATTGCTAAGTATAATAAAGTTGTTGGGTTTGACAGATATCATGTGATTTTAATGATAGAATATGCAAGTCTCTTTAATAAGTATCCCTATGAGTCTATCAAAAAGGCTGAAGACCTTTGGGAAAAAGCGCAAAAACTCTACTTGGAATATGGACTAAATGACAATTATATTCAAAATTTACTATACAAAACAAGGGCAGATATTATGTCTAACGATTCAGATTATGAATATAATCAGGTGTTAACGATTAAAAAGCAATGCGATTATTATATCTTAGCACAACGGCAGTTGGAGAAAGCCGTCGATGATGAAAATAAGATGAAAATATGGAAAAGTGCTGCTGATTTCTGTGGATGTGCTGATAATTATGAAATGCAGATCGATTGTTTAAAAAAATCTCTAGAAATAATAATCCCAGTATTAAATCTATATGAATTTAGCAAATTTGACGGAAATTATCAGTACATGATGTGGGATATGATTAGGGCTTATATTCAACTTGAAGACTATGAAAATGCAAAGCATAGTATCGATGAACTTTACGAAAGAACTGTAGAATTTTATTTAGAGATTGAGAATTCTGATAATGCACAGGAACGCATCTGGAAAATGCGGTTTATTGCGAATTCTTACCTTGACTGTTTTTCGAAAGAGAAAGCTGTTAATATCTATTTGGTAGCAATATATATAGGATTAGAGGAAGATAGAACTAAATATGCCCTATTGAGAACCAGTAACCTTGATGTATGCAGAGTGAGCCAATTGATTGTTCGTATGTTAGCGGAAGAAATTGACAGTAATCTCAAAGACTCATTAATAGAATTAAAGGATGAGCTGGTCAGTAATAGAGAGGCTTATAATGGAGATATCGACATTTTTGATGAAATAGTATCTACAATCAACGAACACTATCAGAATCGGGAAATAGAATTTAAGTCTTTTTGCTGAGCTATGGCAAACAACAAGTTATCGTTCACTGGCAATATCATTAACTTAGCTTAGCTTGATGTGCTAGTACTATGTGTATGGCGAATTGTCCATGTCGGGGCGTGGTTTTCATCTTGTTTTCCGGAAGCCGTCAACAAAATACGAGCAGATCCTGATGAGTAAACCAGCGATAAGGGAAGAAAATGGATATTATGAGTTTTTGCTCACGCATTATGTTACATTTACAGGAATGATGATCAGACCAACGGTTCAATGTACTTTTCAGGATGTAACAAAGGTCGATGAGCTTTTTGACAATATAGCAAAGACGAAAAAACTTTCCATAAATACAGAAATGGCTACGGATAGTATTCCTAAACTGAGTGATATCGTATATGGAAAGGCAATTGCGTCAACTTTGAAAAGGGCTGTCTATGGGAAGACGCTGACAGATTTCAAAAATGATAATTCAGCATATGAATTTGGTGTGATAGGGTTTTACATGCATAATCTGGACTTACTGTTAAGCACCACGAAGTATAGTAAACAGGAGTATCTGCCACCGGAAAAAGTACGTATCCTCTATACAGTAGTGTCAGATGTAATTCCGCATAGAATCAAACATGAAGAATTCCGTAATGGGATACCAATGCTGATGTATAGTTGTATTCGGGCAATGACAAGGGTGGAAGTTTCATAAAAATAGTTGCTGGTTCATAAAAACAGAACAGTTGATAGTATAACTGTTCTGTTTTTGCGTATACGAAAGAGGTATATATGGAAGAAATAATTAAAAGAAAAATACTTACTTGATATGCAAATAGTCCACTGCAGGACATTTACAACTTCATAAATGAGGTCCAGATGGAAAATTTAATAACATCAAAAGACGCAAAAACACTGATGTCATGGGCTGAAGACTATAGGAAAAAACGCTAGATTAATCCATGTATTGTGAAAAAAGCAGGTATCGTGTATACTGATAATTAACAGAAAAAAATTCCAGGCAGGGGAGGGCATCACATGAATGAAAACAAGGCTGGACTCGGATACCAGGATTTTGAAGAAGTGAGGACGGAACACATATTTTATATAGACAAGACAGATTTCATCAGGGAATGGTGGGAATATGCAGATAAAGTTACCCTGATCACACGTCCGCGCAGGTTTGGAAAGACATTGAACATGAGCATGACGGAGTGCTTTTTTTCAAATAAATACGCAGGCAAAGGTGAACTGTTTGAAGGCTTGTCCATATGGGAGGAAAAATCTCCTGACGGGGAATATAAATATAGGAAGCTGCAGGGGACTTTTCCGGTAATCTTTTTGAGCTTTGCCAATGTAAAAGCAACGACGTATAAAGAAATGATTTTTAAGATAACAAAAGTACTTACTGATCTGTATAATAAAAATGACTATCTGCTAAAGGGAAATCTGTTAAATGAAAAAGAACAGAAATATTATCAGGGGATAGAACCTGGAATGAGCAGCGAATTAGCTACTGATGCCATACACTCGATGGCTGGTTTCATGCAGCGTTATTATAATCAAAAAGTGATCATCATCCTGGATGAATATGATACACCGATGCATGACGCATGGATCTCAGGGTACTGGGAGGAAACTACAAGCTTCTTTAGTGGTCTGTTCAATTCCACGTTTAAGACAAACGAATACCTTGAACGCGGACTCATCACAGGGATAACAAGGGTGGCAAAGGAAAGCATCTTTACTGGTATGAATAACTTGAATGTTATTACAACAACTTCAGATAGATATGCCACATCTTTTGGCTTTACGGAAGAGGAAGTCTTTACAGCGCTTGATGATGCAGGATTAGGGGAGCAGAAACAGAAAGTAAAGCGGTGGTATGATGGGTTTACTTTTGGTACCCACACAGACATTTACAATCCATGGTCAATTGTGTCTTTTATCAATAAAAAAGGAAAATATGATACGTACTGGTCGAACACAAGCGGAAACGGGCTTGTGAATCAGCTGATCCAAAAAGGAACCCCGGATATAAAACAGATAATGGAGGATCTCCTTCAGGGGAAAAGCTTCGAGGCTGAAATTGACGAAAAAATTGTGTTTGACCAGTTAAATGGCAGTGCAGATGCAGTGTGGAGCCTTCTGCTCGCGACAGGATACCTGAAGGTGCTGGATCTTAAAACATTGGATGAGGACGAGGAAGGGATTGGAGAAGAGGGTGATGTCTGGTACACACTGACCATAACAAATCTTGAAGTAAAACGGATGTTCCGCAAAATGGTAAAGGGCTGGTTTGGCGGAAATTCTGGAATGGCATACGGTAATTTCATCAAGGCACTCCTCATGAACGATGTGGATGGGATGAATGAGTTTATGAACAGGATCGCACTGCATAGCTTCTCAAGTTTTGATATTGCAAAAAATGCATCAGATGATGATGCACCCGAACGCTTTTATCACGGGTTTGTGTTGGGACTGATGGTTGAACTTGCTGGAAGGTTTGAGATCACATCTAACAGGGAGAGCGGTTTTGGGCGTTATGATATCATGCTGACACCCACTAACAGGGAAAAAGACTATGCATATATCATCGAGTTTAAAGTGCATAAACCATCCAAAGAAAAAGACCTCGCACAGACTGTTGCGAACGCCCATTCGCAGATTGAAGAAAAGCTGTATGATGCAAAACTGATCGCGGAAGGTATTGCCCCAGAGCGAATTAGGAAGTATGGGTTTGCATTTAAAGGAAAACAGTGCCTAATTGGATGAATATTGCATATCAGGCAGGGAAAGAGTCTCCCTGCCTGTATACTGTCAATGATTCGTTCAATGGTACAAAAAATAATCAAAGAGGACATTTCATGTACAATACAAAATTTATAACAGTTGATGGAAAGGATTTATATCCCGGGTATCTTGACAGAGAACAGAGAGCCCTCATCAGAGAACAATACAGAGGAAAAAAAGAATATATGTGGTGCGCGTGCCGTCCAGATGCAGGACTTTATTATAAGTTCAGTGAAGATTTAAAAATCTATCCTGAACATAATGGATATACGCATGACAGATACTGCTGTAGGTTTAAAAATCTGACAGGCAGTGAACAGCAAAAGCCGCCTTATTATATAGGCGAGGATGGAGACGTGACAGTATTCACTTCCTTTGATCCCAGGCGGTTTTCAAGGAATATAGATAACCCAGAGAAAGAGCAGCAGTATACCGTGGCTCCTGATGAAGAATCAGCGGAGTCAGAAGATATCCTGATTGACAAAGATGATCCTGGAAAAACAGCTAAAGAGCCACAATTAGGACTTGACGGACTTGTAAGGGGTATTAATGTGGACTGTTTTACCGAAAAAGTGCTTAACAATAAGGCGATAGAGAACAGGCAGAACTTTTCAGCTTTTGTTTATCACAGAACAAAGAAGGTGAAATTAAGCAGGAACAAAAAAACAATAGGGGACCTGACCCTGGAGAACGATGGAGTCCGTTTTATGTATGTTCCTTTCGCCGGAATCTTTCGAAATAATGACCAAAATTATTCAAGGGTATATATACGGACAATGGGGGCTGATGGAAAAATATTTAATAATTTTACTTTTCCTGAAATAGCAGAAAAAGCGGTAACAAAATTTAAAAAACATTATGGAATAGAGCCGGATTCCAATACGGTTTTGGCTGGATTCCAGTACATAAAGAAAAATAAGTCAAACAACAACATTTACCGTGTCCTTGGAAGGATACATCTGTTTCAGGTTTCAGATGTTGGAGTTTACTGCCGTAGTATAACAGAATTAAATACTTTTAATGCACTTCACAGGATTACAAAAAGCAATAAAGCCATTAAGTTCTGGATTCCTCCTGAAGATGAAAGTGTGGGAGCCATCATAGAAATCGAAGGATACCGTAAAAAAATACTGCTTTTGTTTCGTTCAAAGAGTAGTGAAAAACTTTCATATAATCCAGATTTATATGTTCCATTTGTTGTTGACAGTTCTAGGCCTATAATTGAGAAACATCTGTATACACTTGTTCAGTAATACTTTTTTCCAAATATATTATATATAGAAGGAAAAGGTGTATATGAATTAATTTTCTTGAAATAATTGAAAGTCAATGATATTATAATTCTACCTTATGTTTGTCTCACATTTGAACAACTATATCATGGTATTATGGAGAACAGAGGGAATATATGACTGCTACTGATTTATAATAATATCCAAACAAGAGGGGATATGACAAATGAAATATGATCCAACATTATTAGAATCAACCAAGAGTGAAATAATAAAATTTTTAAGTGTTATAGAGGATATGCAAGGAGGAGATGAAGAAGATCATGCCTGCAAAAAAAATGACATGAGACCACAGAAATTCAGGAGTATTCTTGCAGCATGTCTGGAACAACGCAATATTACGATAGACAGCACGCCTGAAGAAAAGATTTATGAAGCTCTTTTTGAAACAGTAAGCTTTGCTGCCTATCCAAGTGATCTTGACCAGACCATACCTTACTGTATGGAGCAGTACTTAAATGAACAGGAACAAGATATATTAAGAAGGATTTATTGGGATAATGAAACCTATGAATCCATTAGCGCCGCTTACAACACAAATTCGTCTAATATAAAAAAAATCGCCCGTAATGCACTCAAAAGACTTAAAAATGAAACAGCAGTGAAATATATAGAGTTTGGACTTACTTACGAGGACGACCTAAAAAAAATACGGGAAACATCAACTAATGAAGACCGCAGTGAAAATGTGCTGCGTTTAATCAATAATATCCCGAAAGAAATTTTCCTAACGCATGTACAGGCTGCTTCTTTACAAAAGGTAATATCATTAGTAAAACAGTTAAAAGCTGACTATGCAGAAATATATGATAACGAGATTGTAAATCCGGCTGATAATGATGAAATAGAAGTAACAATCGAGAAGTGTGAAAATGTATCAGATTCAATATCCCAAATGCGGATTGACGAAATGGAGCTGCCAAACCGATTAAAAAATGCACTACAGAAAAATAACATATTTACTGTTGGGGATCTGATGAATTATTCATCTGCAGAACTACGACAGATGCGTGGGATTGGCGATTCGATGCTGCGGGTACTGGTTACAGAACTGAGCAGGTATGATATTAAGCTTTATTCCTGACAAAAATACAAACAATTTTATGCTACAATTTGGCAATGTGTTCAAAATGAAAATCATTCATTTACTAATGAAGTAAGTTAATTAGTTGATTTAGATTCTTCAACAGTAAAAAATCCAGGGGCCTAAAAATGAAAAAACATATAATACTATTTTTTATATTGCTATTAAGTTTAACTTCATGCAACACAAGGGTTCGTGATGAGTTTGTGCATATTCAATCAGAGGAATGTCAAAATACCGATGTGATTTTAATCGAAGCGGAAAGCGAGATTTCAGAAGCGGAAGCAAGCGGAGCGAATGTAGATGCAACATGGGATTTTTCCGAAATTCATGGTAATGAGGAAGGTTTTATAGTTTCAGCACAGGATTTGTACAATGACGGAGGATGGGGCTGGTTTCCTTGCCTTAAGCCCGGCACATATCATTTTCAGGTTATGGGAGTAAAAGAAGATATTTATTCTCTATCTTCCACCCATAATCTTGTCTGGAAGGTTTATTTGATGGAGGAACCATTTATAGATACACCTCGATTTATTCCACAGGCGGGATATGAGGCTGTTGTGACTGGTGATGGTTCTGTAGAAATAGCGGAAGGTACTTATATTGTTATCTATTGTTCGCAAAATTCCTATGAATATGGATTATCTTCGTCCTATGAGGGAGATTCAGAAGCATTTTATCAGTGTACCATAGAATGATTTTTGATATAAAAGAAATTTAGTGATGATTTAGAATAAGCAAGTAAAAACATTTAAGGGGCTGTCTGCGCAGCTCCTTTTCCGTACAGAAATAATAGAGTAGAAACTCGTTCGAATCTCTGCTCTCATGGTTGTCATTTTCAGTTAAATAGTGCATAATTCCCTTATTTTACAATTCCCCGACAAAATTATAAACAATCCGTACTTCCTGTATCTTTACTCCGTCAACTTTCTTAGGCTCTCCAATCAGGATACGGTTAATCAGTCGGTTTAACACTGTTTCGTCAAGTTCCGTAATAGCAGCATAACGCCTGATTTCCTCCATGAACATTTGCACATCACCTTCCGAATGTTCCTCCTCACTGATGCGTGCCGCTATTTTCTGCATACGGTTTTTGTTGCTTTCCTGTTCTTTTTCCATTGCATCCGTCAGCTTCAGGAAACGCTTTTCCGTAAGTATGCCCTTTGCCTTATCCGCATACAGACTGATAAAGGTATCATCTATCTCCTGATCGCGCCCTACAGGGCTCTCATATTCCTTTTTCAGACTATCCGTGTCCGCAAGGTACTGTTTTTCCATTCTTTGGCTCAATCTGCCATAAAACGCCTCCTTGTCCTTCAATGCCATAGCCGCAACTTCCTGTATGTCCGAAAGGACAAGGTTATATAAATCCTTCGCTTCAATTTTGTGGCTTGTGCGGGCATTTTTACCCAAACGGTTATAAGTCTGGCAGATATAATATGCCTTGTCTATCGGCTCACGTTCTTTCCCTGTCCGGCGGTCTTTGTCCGTCCTG
>CAMWMM010000084.1 GCA_947175285.1 uncultured Lachnospiraceae bacterium | reverse complement strand
TCTTCTAAAAATGTTCCAATACACGCTCTAAAAATGCCTCAAGGTATATCTGCATCCCTGACTCTATTTTAAGTGATGTAGCAGTTTGTCTGATTTCTTCCGGAAATTCCTCCGGGCAGTTGTTGTTGACATTGATGCCTACCCCTATGACAACATACTGAATGTAATCCAATTCCGCATTCATTTCCGTCAGGATGCCGCATACTTTCTTCTTATTGACAACGATATCGTTCGGCCATTTTATTCCGGCAGCTAGTCCCGTCGCCTCGACAATGGCATCCGCCACACTAAGCGCCATAACAAGTGTGAGCATAGACGCTTTATCCGGTACAAATTGGGGTTTCAGCATAATCGTCATATAAATAGCGCTGCCCGCAGGAGACTGCCAGAGCCTTCCTCTTCTTCCTCTGCCTGCTGACTGCGTATTTGCTACTACGGTCGTTCCATGCGGCTCTCCCTCTTCCGCATAACGTTTGGCGTCAATATTGGTAGAGCCTGTCTCATTAAAATAATGCAGCGTCCGCCCCGCCCAGTCGGTTGTCAGTCTGCTTAAAATCTCACTTTCCGAAAGTATATCCGGACTCTCCAACAGACGGTATCCTTTGTGGGAAACCGCCTCTATCTGATAACCGTCTTCTTTTAATTGATTGATTGCTTTCCATACCGCCGTTCTGGAAACACCAAACTGCTCACAAAGCTGCTGCCCTGATACATAATCCCTGCTGTTACGAAGCAGGGCAAGAATATCTGATTTATCTGTCTTCATATCCTGTTACCCGCTATTTGGAAAAATCCTCCGGCAAACCGAGTGTCAATGCCATAACCGCCTTAATCGTATGCATACGATTCTCTGCTTCATCAAACACAATCGAACATGGCGATTCAAAGACTTCGTCCGTTACTTCCATTTCCTGAATGCCGAATTTCTCATGGATGTCTTTGCCTATTCCGGTATTCAGGTCATGAAATGCCGGAAGGCAGTGCATAAATACAGCTTTCTCTCCCGCAATCTCCATCACTTTCCGATTGACCTGATAAGGCATTAAATCATGAATGCGGCTTGCCCAGACTTCATCCGGCTCGCCCATTGAAACCCAGACATCCGTATAAACAACATCTGCGCCTTTCGCGCCCTCTTCTACGCTTTCCGTCAAACAAATGCTTCCGCCTGTCTGCGCCGCAATCCGCTCACACTCCGCAGTTAATTCCTGCGACGGGAAATATGCTTTTGCCGTACATGCCGTAAAATGCATTCCCATTTTAGCGCAAGCAACCATTAAGGAATTACCCATGTTATAACGAGCGTCTCCCATATATGTCAGTTTTATCCCTTTTAAATATCCGAAATGTTCTCTGATTGTCAACAAATCTGCTAACATCTGTGTCGGATGGAACTCATTTGTCAAACCGTTCCACACCGGAACGCCTGCATATTTCGCAAGTCCGTCTACAATTTCCTGCTCGAAGCCGCGATATTCAATTCCCTCATACATACGTCCCAAAACTCTTGCCGTATCTGCAATACTCTCTTTTTTGCCGATTTGGGAGCCTGACGGGTCAAGATAAGTGGTTCCCATTCCTAAATCATGCGCTGCCACCTCAAAAGAACATCTTGTCCTTGTGCTTGTTTTCTCAAAAATAAGCGCAACGTTTTTGCCGCGGTGAAAATCAACCGGAATGCCTTTTTTCTTCTTTTCTTTTAATGCTGCTGCCGTATCTAGCATATATAAAATCTCTTCCGGCGTAAAATCCAGAAGTTTTAAAAAATTGCGTCCTTTTAAATCCATATCCCTATTCCCTCTCTCAATAAAATAATTTACGCTGTGGCGTAATTTCCTATAAGTACAAAAGGATGGTTCCTGCGAACCATCCCTTCACATTCGTTTTTCCGATTCGTATTACTTCATAATTTCTTTTACGGAAGCTGCAAGTCCTGCAATACCCTGAATCTCAGACGGAATGATAATCTTCGTTGCCTGACCGTCCGCCGCTTTCTCAAATGCCTCTAAGCTCTTAATCTTCAGAACCGCTTCATCAGCGCCAGCCTCACGAATCATACGGATACCGTCTGCAGTCGCCTGCTGTACCTTTAAAATCGCAGCCGCTTCACCCTCTGCTTCACGAATCATCTTTTCTTTCTGTGCTTCCGCACGCAGGATTGCAGACTGTTTCTCAGCTTCTGCTTCCAAAATAGCGGATTCTTTCTTACCTTCTGCAACAAGGACGGTTGATTTCTTCTCACCCTCTGCACGAAGAATCGCTTCACGGCGTTCACGTTCCGCTTTCATCTGTTTCTCCATCGCATCCTGAATCGCTGCCGGAGGAATGATATTCTTTAACTCTACTCTGTTTACTTTAATACCCCACGGGTCTGTCGCAATATCAAGCGAAGCTCTCATTTTAGTATTAATAACCTCTCTGGAGGTAAGTGTCTGGTCAAGTTCCATCTCACCGATGATATTTCTCAATGTTGTTGCTGTCAGATTTTCGATCGCCATAATCGGATTCTCAACACCGTATGCAAATAGCTTCGGATCCGTAATCTGATAAAATACAACCGTATCAATTCTCATCGTTACATTATCTTTTGTGATAACCGGCTGCGGTGCAAAATCCACAACCTGCTCTTTTAAGATAACACGCTTTGCTACTTTATCCACAAAAGGAAGCTTAAAATGAATACCTACCGGCCATGTCTGCTGATATGCACCCAGACGCTCTACAACATACGCATATGCCTGCGGTACAATCTTAATACAGGACGCCAGCAAGATAATAACCAGAATCAATAATACAAAAATGAAATACAATGCACCCATGTTTAGCCCTCTTTTCTCTCTTCTACAATTAATTTTACGCCATCAATACCAAGTACCGTCACGACTGCGCCTACCGGAATCACAACGTTATGGTAGCTGCTTCTTGCAGACCACTCCATGCCTCCCGTATTGACCTGTCCAATACCTTCAATGTTATTAATTTCACTGATGACGATTGCCTGTCTGCCGATTAAGCTTTCCACATTTGTCCTCGTCCGGTCTCTGTTAAAATACTTAACGGCAAGCGGCCGTGTAAAATAAAGTAAAAGTATTGATACGATTAAAAAAAACAGAATTTGTATGATAAGCGGCGTACCCGGTATGGATATTAACGCAGCCACTAAAGCGCCTCCTGCAAACCATATTGTCGTCAATCCCATAGTAAACAGTTCAATCACTACCAGAATGACTAAAATACCAAGCCACATTACTGTCATATTCCAATCCATTGCTATCATCACTTTCACTCCTTCTTCATCCTATTCTACTATATTCTCCGGATGGAAACAAGGAAAATCGGAAAGATATCACCAGAAAATCTGGTTATCAATCAAAATACCATCATGGGTTGTCGTTGACGCTTTTCTGAAATGCGTTGCATCCCCTACGTTTGTTGCACCCGCCATAGCAGCCTGTGCAGCCGCATAGCAGCTTTCCGTCGCAATGCCGTTATAATACGCTTTTGCTACTTTTCCGTTCATTGCCGGTGTAAACTGACCGGAAGCATAAATAACACCCGAAATTGTATTCGGATAAGCGCCGCTTCTGACCCTGTTCATCACAACCGCACCTACGGCAAGCTTTCCATCGTAAGACTCTGAGCCTGCTTCACAGTAAATCAGTGTTGCTAACAGACGCAAATCATCCGCTTCCGCAACTATTGCCGCATTAGATTCCTGTAATGCCTTTTTCTTTGCTTCAGCAGCCTCTTCCTCTCTTTTCTTGATGACTTCCATCGTTTCGCCTTCATCGATATGGAAATCCATATTTACAAACTCTGCCGATACATAAGCTACATCGTTATCAAAGTCCACACTAATCCATTCGTCGTCAATAACTTCTATCACATCCAACTCATCATCCTGTGATAAAAGTCCGAGAATTTCCGACTCCGTATTCGGCTCTCCGCGCACGCGCAGAGTCTCTGTTTCAATCGTCACGATAAGATTGCCTACCTCACTTGCCAGTGCTTCCGCATCACTATCAAAGAGCAAATACTCATCGCTTGCCCATCCGATTAAATTGCCGGACTGCAATTTCGTCCAACCGTCTTTTCTTTCCAAAATCCTGCCGCCGCAGTCTTTGTAAAGAAGCCCGACTTTAGCAGAATCTTCGCTTGCCTCCTCACGAACATTTAAAGCCATCTGCACATCTGCCATGACCAAATCGGATTTTTCCTTTGCTGCCTCCTCCACTATCTGCGTCAATTCCTCAATTGCCTCTTCATTGCCCCCGGTACTTGGATCAATAATATTGTAAATACCGCCGTTCAAAGGCTCCAAATATTCCTTTGCGTTGGATGCAGCAGCCTCTATTCCTATTCCGTAGAATATGACCAGGCTCATCATAAGAGTGGTCAGCATACGGAATATGCCTCTGCCTCTTAACATGAATGTCTACCTCCGCTTATTTTACTTTATTATTACAATTATTACGAAATTGTTACGTTTTGGATAATTCTAGCAAAACTTCACGTCTTTGTCAAGTTTACGCATCTTGTCCAAAAAATATGAGCGGAAATAGATACAAAATTGTTACAATTCTTTAGTTTTTTCGATACATGCGGCAAGCGCATCGATAACTGCTCCACGCATTCCCTGTTCCTCTAATACGCGCACTCCCTGAATGGTTGTTCCCCCCGGAGAGCAGACCATATCTTTCAGTTCTCCCGGATGTTTCCCGCTTTCCAACACCAGTTTAGCGCTGCCATAGACAGCCTGTGCCGCCAGTTCGTACGCCTGCTTTCTCGGTATACCTGCCGCTACGCCCGCATCCGCCATTGCTTCAATGAACATGAACACATATGCCGGGGAACTGCCTGAAAGCGCGCCCAATGCATCCATCAGCCGTTCCGGTATCAAATGTGCCTTTCCAAAGCTTTCCATCAACTGCACACTGTCATTTTTTTCTTTTTCTGATACCCGCTCATTCACACAGATTCCGGTACAGCCTTCGCCGACCAGCGCAGGAGTATTGGGCATACAGCGGACTATCTTCATCTGTCTGCCGAAAGCTTCTTCCAGCCATGCAATCGTCTTTCCTGCTGCAATGCTGATAATGAGTGTCTCCGCAGAAACCGCATCTTTTATTTCCGCTATGACTTCGGCAAGAAACTGCGGTTTTACCGCAAGCACAAGAATGTCCGCCGCTTCTGCAACTTCTTTATTGGCATCCTTTACACTTATGCCGTACCTATCCGCCATCTTTTCTCTTGTCACAGATGTTTTGGCTGTTCCGATAATATCCTCTGCTTTCACTATGTTTTTTTGTAACATGCCGGATATCATCGCATCCGCCATATTTCCCAGCCCGATAAATCCAATTTTCATGATAAAGTACCTCTTTTCTTTTATTGTTCGTTTTATATTCTCTGTCTTACTTTCGCTATTCTATTTTCAGAACTTGCAATAATCTGGTATCTGCAAACATTTCTTGAATTTTTTCATTATACGATTCCTGCGTATTATAATCACCACTAAAATGTGTCCCATCTCTAAACTGCTCATCAGGAAAATAATACACATCATTCCAAAAATCGGGAAAAAATTGATACAACTTTGACTGTTCATATTGATTCATCAGATTTTCTATACCTTCCCGCTTTCTTTCAGATACAGGGCAAGAATACAAATAAAACTGCACCCCCCGTTCTTCACATAACTCATAAATTTTACAAATGTATTGGTCTGCAAGCTCTAAACCTGAATTATATCCCTTACTCCTATCCCATAACTCATTTAAATAAATTTTACGATTAATTGCTGATTTATCTATTAAATCAACTACCTTCGGTTGCATAAAAAAACTACCATAAACAGACTGCATAACTGCTACTGTATTCTCATCCAGCAATTTCAATGTATCTGTCTCTACAAACGGCATCACGGTATATTGATATCCAGCTGCTGTATCAAAAGTTCTATACAACGACTCCGGAAGAACAATAAGGAAAATATCCGTTGTAGCAGGATGATGCTCCAAATATTGTTCTGCCAATATATACTGTCCTGCCATCGTAATGGCTCCATTACTCCCAACAATACATATATCATTATTATACTCCTGCAGCCCTATAAACATCTGGCGACATACACTGTCCCCTATAATCAGTTTCGTAGTATTATCTTCTGTCCGCACTTGTTCTATGTAGGGCTTAATTTCATCTGACCCCACATCCCCGCTGATATAATCTTCACTATCTGTGACCCGCGCTATAAAAGAGCGTCCGGGTTCCTTGATTGACATATGTTCCATCCCCACACAGAACATACTGAAAACCATAATAAAAATACCCACTTTTTTATAAAAAGCTTTCATAATCAAACACCTCTATCTCATCTACTAAAATTAAAATTGAGAATAAATAAAGTTGGCGGCATCCACACCATAATCGCGTAGGATTCCCAACCAAAGAGCCATTACAACTAATAAATAGCATGTCCAACGAAACATCCAATTCCGTCTATTCAGCCATTCCCTGATACTGACTTTCTTCTCATGAAGAATATCCACTACTAATATGACACATAACTCGATGAGCATAATCTTAAACCGAATCCTATCCATCTCTAACAAATACAGCCTATTGATTATCGTTTCTTTTAAACAGAATTCAAAAAAAATTTTCTTTAAAATTTTCATTGCACTTCCTACGCTTTGTGCTCTAAAAAACAGCCATGCAAAATCAATAAGCAAAAAAGTGATACATCTCTGCCACAAGCGATAGGCAAAACAGTCCGCACGAATATGAAGTGTATGTATAATACTTTTTCTAATATTTATAGTCATCCGGCTTATTACTTGATATATACCGTGAAGTCCACCCCAAACGATATAGTGCCAACCAGCTCCATGCCATAGACCGCTGAGCCCAAAAATTATCATGACATTTCGATATACTTTTGTCTCGCCCCCCCCGAGGGGAATATATACATAGTCACGGAGCCATTGTGATAAACTAATATGCCACTTCCTCCAAAAATCGCGAACACTTGTGGCAAAATATGGCTGACTAAAATTATCCATAATATGAAATCCCAAGACCTTTGCCATTCCAATAGCAATATAGCTGTATCCAGAAAAATCACAATAAATCTGTATAGCATATAGAACTACCGCAAATGCCAAACTCGCGCCAGTCAGATTCTCATAACCCAAATATGCCGTATTCACCAATATAGCCAACCTATCAGCAACCAATAGCTTTACACAATACCCCCAAACCATGAGAATCATTCCATCTTTGGCATGGTTATAGGAAAATTCCGTTCCTTCCTGAATTTGCCGTAACAAATTACCGCTACGTTCTATTGGACCGGATAATATGGTCGGGAAAAAGGACACAAACAATGCATACTTGGCTAAATTGGTTTCCGGCTCTATCTTTTCTTGATAAACATCTATAAGATACCCCAATGCTTGAAGCATATAAAACGAAATACCTATTGGCAAAATGATATCAAAGGTAGGCCAAGTTAACTCTATTCTCAAAAATCTCAAAACATAATTAATATTATGTATAATAAAATCAGTATATTTAAAGCCTCCAAGTATCAACAAATTACATAGAATACAGATATAAAAAACGAGTTTTTTCTTTTTCCCCCTCATCAACCTAGCAGCTACATAAGTTGTTATTGTAGAAAATAACAAAACTAAAGCATATCTTGGATTCCAAGTCATGTAAAAATAGTAACTTGCTACCAGTAACCATATATGCCGTGAGCATTTCGGAATTATAAAATAAAAATGAACAACTATCGGGAAAAAAAGCATAAAACCAAATGAATTGAATAGCATATAATATCTCCTTAAAATTGGGAAAGATGGGTATTCTATTAACTGCAGCATTATCCCCCATATATTTTTCTATCTTGCCAATGCCCAGTCTGCTCCGTTTCTATAAATATTGAAAACTGCTACATTACCTAAAATAATCCGTATTAAATGCCTCAATCAAATTCTCTATCGCAGTAACACCGTCAGGGACTTCTCTATTTAACCTGTTCACCCATATTGTGTTGATACCTAATGCACCTGCACCCTTTACATCACTGCTTAGAGAATCTCCAATATGAACTACCTCATTGCTTTTTAATCCTGTTTCCTGAAGTGCAAGCTGAAATATCTCTTTTCGCGGTTTATATGATTTTGCATCTTCACTTGTAAAGACTCCTGCCGGTTTTAGTGCATGATATTCCAAAGCACTTACTATATCGGCTGTGTCTATATTGGAAACAATATAGATTGGCACGGGACATGTTTCAAAAAATTCTTTTGACTCCTCGAAAATCGGAGGCTTTATCCAATGTGCAAACATCATTTCACTTAGTTCTGTTGGATTTGCATTTGATTTAAATTCTCCTAATGTTTTTTCCAAAGATTTATATTCTAACGCCCTCTGCGTTTCAAATGTTTCCCTATAGGCGTTCATAAACATCGTTTGAAATTCATTCCACCAAAATGTACCTATTTTACTTCTATCATCAACACTGCCGGATTCCATAATAATATCTGTTATAAGCTTGATGACTTCTCCGTCTTCATGTACAACTGTGCCGTAAAAATCCAGAAATACTGCCTTTATCATTGGTTACTCTCCCCAATAGTCTATTGTTTCTTGTGAAGTGGTTACAATCCCAAATAGCTTCCGCATTAAATCTTCCTTTTCGTGAAACATTTCCAAAATAAGTATTGTATCTTTGTCTTTTAAGCGGTAGAAGAAATAATTATGCTCTACAAAAATATAACTATAATCACATTCGATATCATATTGTGATGAAATTCTTGTACCTGTTTGCGGAAATGTTTCAAGTCGTTTGACGCCATTAATTATATTGCTCACTATCTTTTTTGAATTATCTTCTCCGTAATTCTGCGTCAATTCATTGCGTAGCTTTTTCAGCTTTCTTCTGACAATCTGTGAATATTCCAGTTTAGCCAAATCACTATACCCCCAATTCTTTCTCTAATTCATCTGCGGATATAGTTCCTTCAGTGATTACAGAGTTTTCAGCCTCCTGTAATTTTATCAGTAATTGATTTAATGATTTCTGCTTATCTAATTCATCCAATTCCTGCATGTCAACAATAGCGCATGTCCCATGTCCGTTACGGGTAAGATAAACCCTATTTCCATAAGATACTTCGTTCACAACTGCCGTATAGTTTCTTAAATCAGATATTGGTTTAATATTTGGCATTTCGCACGCTCCAATCTTTTTCTTTTATTAAATTATTAATCATATTATAGCTATTATTGTATGTAATGTGCGACAAAATTCACATGGCAATTTGCAGCAGACTTATCCGCCATATTTCCCATTCCGATAAATCCAATTTTCATATTGATGTATCTCCTTAAAAATTACTGTCCTTTTTCACCAACTATAATGACATGATTACTTGAACCCAAAACGGATTGTTCACGACATATACTGTAATGATAATCACACCATATTCTGAATTGCTCCTCATTCCAACTATCTACTTTATGAGATAAAAGAGGCGCTAATCCGTCTTGTGCAAAATGGTCAATAATTTCCAGACCATGATTACAATAAACTGTCTCTATCTCTTCTTTTGATGAATAATATGTATCAGTCCAAAAACACTTTTCATCATTATGATGCAATACGCCTGTTTCAACCAATTGCTTCGCTAAAGCATTATCTAAATATTTTTCATCACTCATGGCAACATATTGGAATACATAATATCTTGGAATATAAGCAGTAACAAGGAGTCCTCCTCTTTTTAGTACTCTTAAACATTCTGATAAGCATTTTTCTCTCTGCTCTTCCATAATAAGATGATAGAAAGGTCCCATATTTAGAACAATATCGAATGTTTCGTCTTCAAAAAGCGACATATTCGTTGCATCCAAAACAGCTGTCCTCATTGAATGATTTGTTGCTGCAAGGTTTTGCTTAATAATATCAATATGCCTTGGGGTAATATCCGTAGCAGTCACATCATGCCCCTTATCGGCAAGCCAAAATGCATATACACCTGTTCCGGCCGCACAATCTAATATTTTGCACTTGGAGGTAATAATCTCATCAAACACTCTGGTCGTTGTTATAAATTCTATTTTTCTTGCGTTATTGGTTGTTAAACGATCTTCTTCTTTATAATTTTCATAAGAATCTACAACATAATTTTTCATTCAAATTCCTCCATATAATCATAAATTCACATCATACCGGATTTATACCGGTACCGCAAGTTTTAAAACCTGCCTTAATTCTTCTTTCCTTCGTGAATCACCATCTGCCACATAAATATCAACCCTCTCCGTATCACTGCTCCTGTCCTTAAAAGCCGGGAAGAGAAACCCACATTCAGGTTTGCCCGGCTCATAATCACCGTTTACCGGACAGACCGCGCAAATCAGGAACTGATAGACCTCTTCCGATTCCCACAGCCGCTCCTTGTCGTTTGCTTTCAGCGGCACATCATAACTGCCATGAAAAAAGTACACTGCATAATTCCCATCGGTATGATATTTGCTGCCAAATTCCTCATAAAACACATCCAGCATTGCATCATTTTTCAACCCGCATTCTTTCAGTGCCATAAGGAGCTGCCAGATACTCCCTGGTTTCCTGTCCGTTTCCCCGAAAGCATATTCCTGTAACTGCACATTTGTCTCTGAAAAAGGAATTGCTTTTGCGATATCCAGATTAATCTGCTGATCTTTTGCCGACAATTTCAAAAAATGCTTATTGAATGTCCCGTCCACAAATCCCTCTTCGTCCATATATGCCCCTGCAATCCGGTCAAAGCAGTTCCGTTTCAAAGTCATTCTCCTTGTCAGTTCCAGCATGTCTTCCCGATTGATCTTTCCCATATCTTCCTATACACCCCATCCGTTCCCTCTTCACTTCTCACTACTGTTCAAAATAATCACTGTCAATACGCTTTATATATATGTCCCGCTCAACAGATACACCTAAATTATACCGTATCATTAACTCTGTCAATTTTTCTCTATTGATAAGAATGATATCAGCATGAGGATAATTTTGAGCAAACGTTATTGCCTCTTGTGTAAAATATGATGTAGTAATAAAAGCTCCTCTTGTAACCGCTCCTAATGCTCCTGCCCGCCCTTCAACTGACATAATCGCATCCATAATCTCATGTGATAATTGACTGTTCATTTCCTTGACAATCATATCCAAACGTTCCATTGGACTGGTATCACTTACTAAGGCTTCCTGTTCTACGACTTGTTCTCCCCCTTCCGGAGTTTGACTATTTATCTCTTCACGTAGTCTTTTGGCAAATTCGCCAGCAGTTAAATTCTCTCCCAAGATACTTGTACCCTTTTCGGTAATAGCATATGTTCCCCGTCCTACTCTGGTAAGACAGCCAGCATCATAAAGCCATGTAACTGCCCATCCTGTACGGCTCTCATATATTGGCACTCCACTACTTGTTTTCCGATCCTGCTCTTCATCAGAAAGTTGCAATTCCGTGCATACTATAGCCGCAGCATCCCGTCTGGAAAACTGATGATAATCAGACATTATCTCAAGAACAAATTTAAACATTTCTGTTTGTGACGGTATTCCCATTTTATTATCTCC
Source organism: uncultured Lachnospiraceae bacterium (assembly GCA_947175285.1). Next base: position 1,210 of record CAMWMM010000084.1, on the reverse strand, counting down.
TATTCTCTCAATCCATTTCCCTAATTATTCTAAGGCTCCCGCTCACTTCTTCTCCTCTGCCTTGCTGCCTCAAATAACAGCACTGATGACGCTATCGCGGCATTGAGAGACTCCACTTTTCCCATCATCGGAATTTTTACGGCAATGTCCGCTTTCTCTGTCGTCTCTTGATGCAGACCGTTTGCTTCATTGCCGATTAGGAAAGCGGTGCCTGTCCTGTAATCGCACATATCATAATCTTTTGCACCCTGCAAGTGGGCGGCATAAACAGTAATATTTTTTCTGCGTAATTCTTCTATTGTTCCGCCTATGTCCGGCGTATATAAAAAAGGCATCCGGTAGACAGAGCCCATCGTGGAGCGGATAGTCTTGGGATTATAGATATCCACCGTATTTTCGCTCATTATAACACCCGTTATCCCTGCTCCCTCACCCGTCCTTAATATAGTGCCGAGATTCCCCGGATCCTGAATATCTTCTAAAAGCACAAGAAGCGGGGCTTTCGCAGCAAGCATTTCTTCCAGCCGATAACGCTGCTGTTTTAAAACGCACAAAATCCCCTGCGGTGTCTTTGTATCAGACATTTTTCGGAAAATGTCATCTGTTACCACTTCATACGAAAAAGAAAGCATGTCCAGTTTTTTCTGACAAATATCCGTCATCTGCTTTGCAAAGTTCTCCGAAATATAAACTTGCTCTATCCTCTCCACAGGCGCTTCCAGAAACATTTTAACACCTTCCACGACAAAAAGTTCCCGTTCCTTTCTCGCCTTTGCTTTCTGCACAAGCTGCATGACTTCTTTAACGCTTTTATTTGCGTGGCTTGTTATCATACCTGTTTTCCTTTCCGCCTGACTGTTAATTTCCTATAAGATAAAAAACTTCCCCGCATGACGCTATTGTCCGCGAGGAAAGTCATAGTTATTATAATCCGATTAAAGCGCAAGAACCTTGCTGACCTCATATACATATTCCGGAATACCTTTCTGCATATTCAAGGCTTCCTCAATATCAAAATCCAAGAATTCTCCATGCTGATAGCCGACAACCCTGTTCGTCTTGCCCGCACACAATATATCAGCGGCATACGCGCCCATGATGGAGGCATAATAACGGTCTTTACAGGTCGGCGCACCGCCACGCTGCAAATATCCTAAAATCGTTGCTCTTGTTTCAATACCGGTAGCGGCTTCAATACGCCTTGCCATGG
>CAMWMM010000083.1 GCA_947175285.1 uncultured Lachnospiraceae bacterium | reverse complement strand
GCGTGGTATAAAAAATGGAAGCAGTAGGATTATTGGAAGTGTTTGGTCTTGTATGTGCTTTCCTTGCAGCAGATGCAGGCTGTAAAGCAGCCAATGTCCGTTTGGAGGTATTTGACAAGAATAAACCTGCCAATGCAGATGCGCTGCCGGTTCCGCTTTTGGTTACCATTAAGTTCAGAGGCAGCGTGGCAGATGTAGAGGAAGCCATGAAAGCGGCGGAGGCAGTTGCGCTTGCCAATTCGGGAATCGTATCGAAACATATTATTCCAAGACCTATGGAAGATACGGAGAAAATGCTGAAAATCAGCGCACTTGATAAAAATTAACAAAAACAAAGTTTTCAATGAAGGAGGACAAATATGGCACAGGAAGCATTAGGAATGGTAGAAACAAGAGGACTTACCGCAGCAATTGAAGCAGCGGATGCAATGACAAAAGCAGCGGAAGTTGTATTAATCGGAACAGAAAAAATCGGTTCCGGACTGGTAACGGTAATGGTACGCGGTGATGTAGGCGCAGTAAAAGCAGCCGTAGAAGCCGGTACAAATGCAGCAGGAAAATTGGGAGAACTGGTAGCTTCTCACGTAATTCCGAGACCGCATAATGATGTGGAGAAGATTCTTCCGAAGTTCAAAAGCTAAGTTGAAAAAACAGGCTGTATAAAAGGAGAAACGCATGAGTAATGCATACGGATTCATAGAAATCAGCGGCGTTGTGGCGGCGATTGATGCACTGGATATTATGTGTAAAGCTGCCAATGTAACGCTTTCCACATGGGAGCGGAAGCTTGGCGGAAGACTGGTTACTATGGTTATTGAAGGAGAAGTGGCGGCAGTGAAACAGGCTGTTGAGGCAGGCGCCACTCAGGCAATTAAAAAACCGGTCGCAGTCGGCGTGATTCCCAATCCTCATCCGGAAATCGTCAGGATAGTGGAATTGTCGGCAAGCCGCTTTAAAGGCAAAGATGAGCCGTCTTCGGACTCTAAAATGTTAGGAGATGACCCGCCGGATTTTGTACCAAAAGGTGAAAAGGATTAAGTAATGAAACATAAACATGAAAAATAAGGAGGATGTAATTATGGCATCAATGGAAGCATTAGGAATGGTAGAAACAAGAGGTTTGGTAGCAGCAATTGAAGCAGCAGATGCAATGTGTAAGGCAGCTAACGTAACATTAATCGGAACAGAGAAAATCGGTTCCGGACTTGTAACGGTAATGGTACGCGGCGATGTAGGCGCAGTAAAATCTTCTGTAGAAGCAGGCGCAAACAGTGCAGGAGCGCTTGGTGAGCTGGTAGCGACACATGTAATCCCGAGACCGCACAATGATGTAGAAATGATTTTGCCGAAAGTCAAAGCGTAAAGAGAAGTTCTAAGACTTGCACCATAGGGTGCTTCGTCAAGAACTTCTATGGTTCGCCTTGCGAACCTTCTTTACGCCGAAGAATGCCCAAAAGCTGGCATTCTTCTCGCAATAGTAAGAATGGAGACAAGTATGGAGAATTATAATGACGTAGAACGAATTACAAGGATGGTACTGCAGGCGCTTGAGAGTACGAAAGAAAACGAACGCAGGATGACAGTACCGGTAGGCGTATCTGCGAGACATATCCATCTGACGAAAGAGGACGTTGAGACACTGTTTGGGGCAGGATATGAACTGACGAAGAAGAAAGAATTAATGGGCGGTCAGTTTGCGGCAAACGAACAGTGTACCGTCGTCGGATTGAAACTGCGGGCTATTGAAAATGTGCGGATTCTAGGTCCTGTCAGAAGTAAATCGCAGGTTGAAATTTCAGCGACAGATGCGCGTACCCTTGGTGTAAATGCACCGCTGCGCCAGTCAGGGGATGTAGCGGGCTCGGCTCCCGTAGCGTTGGTAGGTCCTAAAGGCGTTGTGTATCTGAAAGAGGGCTGTATTGTAGCGGCAAGGCATATCCATATGACGCCGGCAGAAGCGGCTGCCGCTTCCTTAAGCGACGGAGACTATGTTTCCGTTCGTATGGGAAACGAAAGAGGCGCAGTGCTTGATAATGTAAAGATTCGTGTGGATGAGTCATTTTCACTGGAAATGCACATTGATACGGATGAAGCCAATGCCTGTCAGGTAAAACAGGGTGATTTTGCGATTGTTATGTAAACTATACGACAGACATACGGACGGGTGATTATTGTATGATAATAGGAAAAGTTGTAGGAAGTTTATTTTCTACCAGAAAAAGTGAAAAATTAGTCGGCAATAAATTCATGATAGTGGAACCTGTGGAGACGATGAAAGGAATCGGCGGACGTCTGGTTGCCATTGATATCATCGGCGCCGGAATCGGTGAATATGTTTTAGTAGCACAAGGCTCGGCTGCGAGAATCGGCTGCGATATGGCTGATTCGCCTGTTGATGCGGCCATTGTGGGAATCATTGATGAGGGACAGGATTGGAGTAAATAGCCATGCTGATTGATGAACTGAAAGAAATATCAAGACAAAACGGTATAGTGGGAGCCGGCGGAGCCGGCTTTCCCGCCTATGCTAAAATGACGGATGCGGCAGATACGGTCATTTTGAACTGTGCAGAATGCGAGCCGCTTTTACAGCTCCATAAACAGCTTCTTGCAGGACATGCGGAGGAGATTATCCGGATGCTCGATGAAGTGAGAGAGACTTTGGGGGCAAAAGAGGCAGTTGTCGGCATTAAAAGCGAGCATAAACATACGATACATATTTTGGAAGAAGTGCTTCGGGACTATCCGAAAGTAAGGATTTGTGCACTGAAGGCTGCGTATCCTATGGGCGACGAAGTCATTCTTATTTATGAAGCGACAGGACGTGTGATTAAACCGGGAGGACTTCCGATTGATGAGCACGTTGTCGTATACAATACGGAAACCATGTATAATCTGTATCGTGCAGTGCATCTTAAGATGCCGGTTACTGATAAGTTAATATCCATTGTGGGAGAGGTGGAACATCCGCTTACGATAAGCGTTCCGCTTGGCATTACGGTAAAAGACGCCGTTTCCCTTGCCGGGCGTATTACCACAGCAAATCCTGCATATCTAATCGGAGGACCCATGATGGGGCGCCTCGGGACAGAGAATACGATTATAACAAAGACAACAAATGCAATTATCATTTTACCTGAGAATCATAAAGTGATAATGCGTATGAATAAAAATCTGGAAATAGAAAGAAAAAGAGCAGCTTCTTCATGCTGTCAATGCAGAACGTGTACGGAAATGTGTCCGAGACATGCACTGGGGCATCCGATAGAACCCCACCGCATCATGCGCGCTGTGGCAAACCATGATACGGAGGATTTGTCGGTTTATACGAATACTGCTTATTGCAGCAGCTGCGGGCTTTGTGAAAATTATGCCTGTCCGCAGGGGCTTTCTCCCAGAAGCGTGATAGCGGAATTCAAAAACGGCTTGAGAGCAGCCGGAATCCGCACGGAGAAACGCGAACCCGGCAAAGTAGCTGCCGACAGGGAATGGAAAAAAGCTCCCGTGTCGAGGGTAAAAGCAAGACTGCGAATGTCGGCATATGATGTTCCCGCACCATTTACTGAGGAAGAGGTATCTGTGAAACGGGTCAGAATACTGACAAGCCAGCACATCGGCGCACCGGCGAGTCCTGTAGTACAAGTAAACGATACGGTGAAAAAAGGACAAAAACTGGCTGAGGCGGCAGAGGGACTCAGTGTGGCAATTCATTCTTCGATAGACGGCGTTGTGGAACAGGTAAGTGAAAAAGAAATTATCATCCATGCCGGAATGTGAAAGGAGTATTCGGACAATGGCGAAAGCAATTGGTATGGTGGAAATAACAACAGTATCTACAGGCTTTACGGCAGCAGATGAAATGGCGAAGGCAGCAGATGTGGAAATTTTACAAGCGGAAGTAACCTGCCCGGGAAAATTCGTAATTCTGGTGGCCGGAGAGTTAAGCGCGGTAAGGGCTTCTGTGGACAGGGCAGCGGGCAGATATGCAGATAAAGTGATAGATACGTTTGTTCTCGGCAATCCCCATGAGCAGATTTTCCCTGCCATATACGGAACCGTACAGCCGGAGAAAATAGATGCGCTGGGCATATTAGAGACTTATGATGTAGCAGCGCTTATCGTGGCGGCGGATATGGCGGCAAAGACGGCGCTTGTGGAACTTTTGGAACTTCGTCTGGCAAAAGGAATGTGCGGTAAGAGCTATATGACGATTACTGGAAGTGTTTCCGCCGTGCAGGCAGCGATTGACAGGGCGAAAGACGAGGCGGGGGACAAAGGAATGTTCCTTGACAGTTCCGTGATAGCAAGACCCTCCGATAAGTTATTGAAATATATATTCTAACGGGGTAACGTATGTTAGCGGCAGAGAGAAGGAATTTGATTTTAGAAAGAGTTCACGAAGAGAAGAAAGTAATTGTCAGTGAACTGAGCAAAGAGTTTGATGTTTCGGAAGAAACCATCCGAAGAGATTTAGATAAATTAGAAGAAGACGGACACGTCATTAAAAGCTATGGCGGCGCTATTTTAAATGAAAAGGGAAGTATTGATTTGCCCTTTAACATCAGGTGGAGAGCCAATCCGCAGGGCAAGCAGAAAATAGCGGAACTTATCAGTGATGAAATCGAAGACGGCGACCATATTATTTTGGACGCCTCTACAACGGCAGTATTTATTGCCAAGAATATCAAACAGAAAAGGCATCTGACGGTCATTACCAATTCCATTGAGATTCTCTTGGAATTATCGGATGTATCGGGATGGGATATTATCGCTGTCGGAGGCTTGTTAAAAGCAGGTTCCATGTCATTGCTCGGGAAAAAGGCGGCGGACGGGATTCATTCCTACCATGTTGATAAAGTCTTTTTTTCCTGCAAAGGTATCGATATGGAAAACGGTGTGACAGATGGCAATGACGAGACTGCAGGGATTAAGCAGAATATGATTAGGGCGGCGGAAAAAGTATATCTGGCGGTGGATTCCTCCAAGTTTGAAAAGACCGCACTTTCCGAAATATGCGCACTGTCCGGTGTAGACGTTATCGTAACGGATAAAAAACCGGACGATAACTGGCTGAAACTATTTGATAAGATGGGGATTACATGTCTTTTTTAAAGAAGAAAGGAAATGTTCATGATGAATGTATATCATACCGTACCAGTTGAAAAAACAGAGAGAATACCGAAACTTGTAGCGGATTTATATGCGAAAATGCCAGAGATAGAGCCTGCAAGAGCGGAACTGATTACGGAGTCCTACAAACAGACGGAAGGACAGCCGATTATCATGCGCAGGGCTTTGGCTTTTGCCCATATTTTAGAGAATATCCCGATTATTATAAGAGACGGTGAGCTGATTGTCGGCAGTTCCACGATTGCGCCGAGAGGCTGTCAGACTTATCCGGAGTTTTCTTATGAGTGGTTGGAAGCGGAGTTTGATACGGTAGAGCATAGAGCGGCGGATCCTTTCTATATTTCGGAGGATACGAAGAAGAGATTAAAAGAGGCGAACCGTTACTGGAAAGGAAAGACAACAAGCGAGCTTGCCTATCAGTATATGGCGCCGGAGACACACCGCGCAATGGAGCATAATTTCTTTACGCCGGGCAACTATTTTTATAACGGCGTAGGGCATATCACGGTGCAATATGATAAAGTGTTGAAAATCGGTTTTGCAGGCATCAAAAATGAGGTGGAAAAAGAACTAGAATCATGCCATTTCGGGGATGCGGACTATGCGACAAAGCATCTTTTCTTAGAAGCGGTCCTGATTTCCTGTGACGCGGTAATCGGCTACGCTAAAAGATATGCGGCGTTAGCAAAGGAAATGGCGGCAAAAGAAAGCAATGCACAGAGAAAGAAGGAACTCCTTACTATTTCCGAAATCTGCAATAAAGTGCCGGAGCATGGCGCGGAAAGTTTTCAGGAGGCGTGTCAGTCGTTCTGGTTCGTACAGCAGCTTTTGCAGTTAGAGTCCAGCGGACATTCCATTTCACCGGGCAGATTTGACCAGTACATGTATCCTTATTATGAAAAAGACAGGGAAAGCGGAATCCTTTCTCGTGAATATGCGCAGGAGCTTATTGACTGTATCTGGGTGAAGCTGAATGATTTGAATAAATGCCGTGACGAAGTGAGCGCAGAGGGATTTGCGGGATATTCTTTATTCCAGAACCTGATAGTAGGCGGTCAGACAGTAGACGGAAACGATGCGACAAACGATTTATCGTTTATGTGTATTACGGCGTCCCATCATGTATTTTTACCGCAGCCGTCTCTTTCCATCCGTGTATGGAACCGTTCTCCTAGAGCGTTGTTATTGCATGCGGCAGCACTGACACGGACGGGAATCGGACTTCCGGCTTATTATAATGATGAAATTATCATTCCTGCGTTAATCCATAGAGGACTGACGCTTGAGGATGCAAGAGATTATAACATCATCGGCTGTGTGGAACCGCAGAAAGCGGGAAAAACGGAAGGATGGCATGACGCAGCTTTCTTCAATATGTGCCGTCCGCTTGAGATGGTATTTTCAAACGGTTATGACAACGGCGTACTTGCAAGCATACAGACCGGTAATGTCGAAGATTTCACAACTTTCGATGAATTTTATGACGCTTATAAAAAGCAGATGAACTATAATATTTCCCTGCTTGTCAATGCGGACAATGCGATTGATATAGCGCACAGGACACTCTGTCCGCTGCCTTTTGAATCCTGTATGGCGGATGATTGTATTAAGAGAGGAAAAAGCTTGCAGGAGGGCGGCGCCGTCTATAATTTCACGGGTCCGCAGGGTTTTGGTATTGCAAATGTGGCGGATTCTTTATATACGGTCAAGAAACTGGTATATGAAGAGAAGAAAGTGACGATGAAGGAGCTGAAAAAGGCTCTGGAAATGAATTTCGGACAGGGATTCGATGCTATAACGGCAAAGGAGATTGCGCTTCATGCGGCAGGAAATTTACAGGCAAAAGGACAGGAAGTAACTTCTGAAATGATAGCTATGATTGTTCAGAATGTGCTTACCATGCAGCTTCCGGAAGAAGAAAAAGCCCGCTATGAGAAAATACGCGATATGATAGACGAACTGCCCAAGTTCGGAAACGATATAGACGAAGTTGATTTGCTTGCAAGAGATGCGGCATATACCTATACAAAGCCTTTGGAAACATACAAGAATCCGCGCGGCGGTATTTTTCAGGCGGGATTATATCCGGTATCGGCAAATGTTCCGCTTGGCGCGCAGACCGGCGCAACGCCGGATGGCAGACTGGCACATACGCCGGTTGCGGACGGCGTTTCCCCGTCATCAGGCAAAGATACCAACGGTCCTACGGCGGCATGTAATTCCGTGGCAAGACTCGACCATGGCATCGCAAGTAACGGAACATTATTTAATATGAAGATTCACCCTACGGCAATGGCGGGAGAGAAAGGACTGGAAAACTTTGTTTCCCTTGTGCAGGGTTATTTCGACCAGAAAGGTATGCATATGCAGTTCAATGTCGTGGACAGGGAGACACTTTTAGATGCGCAGAAACATCCGGAAAAGTACAGCGGTCTTGTTGTAAGGGTTGCGGGATATTCTGCGTTATTTACCACATTGTCCAAGTCGTTGCAGGATGATATCATCCGCAGAACGGAACAGGGACTCAACAGGTAAGATGAGAAGGGAGTTTTCATGGCTGATTATTTGGACGTAACGGGCAGAATTTTTGATATACAACGGTACTCGATTCATGACGGCGTCGGTATTCGTACAATTGTCTTTTTGAAAGGCTGTGCGCTGCGCTGTAAGTGGTGCTGTAATCCGGAGTCACAGGAATATGAAATACAGACAATGATGGTGAACGGAAAGCCTAAGACGATAGGGCGGGATGTGACGGTAAGGGAAGTGATGGAAACCGTGCGCCGGGATATGCCTTATTATGGACGTTCCGGAGGCGGACTGACCTTATCCGGAGGCGAAAGCCTGTTACAGCCGGAATTTGCAGCGGCGCTTTTAGAGGCGGCAAAAAATATGGGAATCAGCACCGCTATGGAAAGTATGGGATATGCGGAATTTCGCGTTATTGAAAAGATTCTTCCTTATTTAGATACCTATTTAATGGATATTAAGCATATGAATGCGGCAAAACACAGAGAGTATACGGGAAAAGAAAATACAAAGATGCTTAATAATGCAAAAAAGATTGCAGAGAGCCGTATGTGTGAACTGATTATTCGTGTGCCGGTCATTCCGGAATTCAATGATACGGAACAGGAAATTCTGGAGATTGCTTCTTTTGCGGAGACACTCTCCGGCGTAAGCCGTATTCATCTTTTACCCTATCATAAATATGGTGAGGGAAAATACGAGGGATTGAACAGACCCTATCCGATGCAGGATGTGCCCATGCTGCCGGATGGAAAAATAGAGAAATTAAAAGTTGCCGTAGAAGCACACACGGCACTGACCTGCCAGATTGGCGGGTAAAGAGATACATAGAAAGGTGACTGGACGGCGGCTTTACGTCCAGCCGCCGTCCATTGTAATGACTTGTCCGGTCAAATAATCGGGGGCACTTAAAAGCGATTTTACCATCTGTGCAGCTTCCGACGGCGTGCCGATGCGGTCACATGGGATTTCCTGCCGCAGCGCTTCCATATCTTCTGCCGTAAGATGATGATTCATATCCGTATCTACGACGCCGCAGGCAATGGCATTGACCTGAATATTGCTTGGGGCGAGTTCTTTGGCAAGCGCTTTGGTAAAACTGTTGACTGCGCCTTTGGAAGCGGAATAGGCAACTTCCATCGAAGCCCCTGCGTTTCCCCATACGGAAGAAATATTGATGATTTTACCGCTGTGCTTACGAAGCATGAGCGGAACTGCAAGTCTGCTTGTATAAAAAACAGAGTCTAAATTGACAGCCATAACATTTTGCCAGTCTTTTACAGACATTTCACTCAAAAGTCCTACATAAGAGATACCCGCATTGTTGATAAGAACGTCCAAATCAGGAATCAGCCGAAAAAGAGCGTCCACATCTTCCGGATTTCCCATATCCCCGGCAAAAGGCGTGCAGGAAATGCCGTATTTGCCGGAAAGTTCACGGGCATAGGCAAAGAGCGTGTCTTTAGAATGAATGCACGTAAGGTATAAATGATAGCCGTCTTCGGCAAGTGTTTCGGCGATTGCTTTGCCGATACCGCGGGAGGCGCCGGTGATTAAGGCGTATTTTGTTGTCATGTGAAAGAGTTCCTTTCTACTTAATAATATCTGGGATTAGGGTGTCAAAAGGTGCTTATATAATTGTGTATCAGCAGATTGCGCAAATCGTCCTCGCAGCTATCCGGCTTCGGCAGATGGATTTCCTATATATTCCGGGGCAACTGTGGAAATGAACGCAATCGCCCGATACGCGCCATCCAGGCTTGAATCGGGCTTTTCAGGACATCCATGTCCTGAAATTGCTGGACTCTAAACGGAATATTAAGAAAATCTCATCTGCCTTCACAGGACAGCTTTGAGGACAGTTTGTGTAATTTGCTGATAACATTTTATCAAAGCCCCTTTTGACACCCTAATTACCTATTATATTTACTTGTTTATAATCGCATGTTTGCAGATTTTATGTTATGATAGGAAATATACTATTGATTATACTATAAAGAGGGTATTTCGTCAGCTAGAAAAAGTAGTCGGAGCAATATGAACTGGAGGTAATCTTTAAATTATGGATAAAATAATAAAAAAATTTCTGTGGATATGTTTCATTGGATTGACAGCGGCATTTCTATGTATCCTCTTCCTATTTTATTCTCATTGGATTGCAGGTAATTACAGGACAAAGTTTGCTGATGTTTTGAATTCTCATGATATGAAGCAGTACGACAAATTTTTTGATGATGATACGGTATTTGAATTGAACGGAAAGAAAATTACATATGCAGAAGCCAGAGAAAGTATGGAAAAAACGCAAAAGTTTTCCAGTGTTGGTTCTTATGGAAGTCTGCCCGAAGATTTGAATGAATACTTTAAAAAGGAATATGAAGTTGGTTTGATGCTTCCGATTTCTGAATATGACAATGGAAACGATATTGTTACGGTCGGGGGGTTGGAAGGCGAAATAATATTAGAAAGAAAATGGATATTTTTCTTTCATATGAAAAAGGTTGAATTCTATTATGACAATGAGGGATTTTTGGAAGATTTCCTAGGCTTAAAATGATTGGAATTTATAAATGGAGGAGAAAAAGGGTGAGAAAACGAATTAACTACTCGGTGCAGTTTTAATACTGGCAGCCGATTGTATCGAGGTTAATTAGAAGTATCGGTTGTCGGGAACTGCACCGTTCAAAAAGAGAATATTACAAATTAGGTAATTGCGAAACTAATTTTCTCAAGCATCAGATGTACAATATTGACAAATCACCGCAGGCACGCTTGCGCTGCGTTGTCGCTCGTAGCGGCGCATAAGCTGCCATAATACGGCAGCTAAACGCCGACGGCGTCATAGCACCTGCTTGCGTTTTGTCAATATTGTATCACACAGGCTGTGAAATAAAGAGTTTTGCAAACGTCTAAATATTACAAATTAGGGAATTGCGAAACTCTATTTCTAAAACCAGAGTTTGGGCAAAATAAACAAATAAGGGGTGAATTGCCACTGCATCTGAACCCCGTTTTGTTTATTTTGCCCGGACTCATGGTTTTAAAATTTAGCTTTGCAATCACCTATATTACAATTTTTGAAAGGAATGTAGTTTATTATGAATGAATATGTTAAAAATTTAAACAGGATTGAGTTTGTTGTTACTATGGCATGCACGGGAAGATGTAAACATTGTTCGGAAGGGGAGCATAGCTCCTTTACAGGACATATTGATGCAGATATTGCAGCAAGGGCAATTCGTGAGGTATGCCAAAATTATAAGATTGAGTCATTGATGACTTTTGGCGGGGAGCCGTTGCTTTATCCTGAAGTGGTTTGTAAAATACATAAAACAGCATCAGAGATGGGGATACCTCAAAGGGATTTAATTACAAATGGCTTTTTCACAAAGGATCATAAACGGATAAAAGAAGTTGCCTCTGCGCTTGCAGAAAGCGATGTAAGTGGAATCCTTCTGTCAGTAGATGCTTTTCATCAGGAAACGATACCTTTAGAGCCGGTAAAACATTTTGCAGAGTGTGTCATGGCAACAGGCATAGATATGTCTTTAAGTCCGGCATGGCTTGTCAGTAAAGCCGATAATAATCCTTATAATGTTAAAACAAGGGAAATTATCAAGGAGTTTGACTGTTTAGAAATTCCCATCGCCTCAGGGAATGTGATATTCCCGAGCGGAAATGCCATCAAGTATTTGGGTGAGTATTTTGATGAAAATGTGGAATATACCAATCCATATGATGAAAATCCGAGAGACATCAAAGCGATTAGCTTTTCCCCTAATGGGGATGTGCTGAACGGTAATGTCTATCAGAAGAATATATTAGACATACTGGATGAGTACAGACCATAACTTGAGTATTATTTTAAAATCGCCGCTTTTTTAAAGGCGGCGATTTCTTTATGCCTCAAAAGAAGTGTTGGTTATTTGTAGTCGCAAGACCGCGGGTTTTATGCTATGATGGAAATATACGGATGAGTGCGAAAGGGAAAAAATGACAGAAAAGCGGAGTGGAAAAAGAAGAAAGATTCTACGAATATTGATTAGGATTATGCTTGTTATGGCAGTTGTTATCTGCTGCCTGCATTTCGGTGAAAAGCAGATACAGCGCATGATGAAAAAAATAATATGTGCAAAAGTGATAAAGTATGAAGAGGAACTGCTGGAAATTGCAAAAGAGTGTCCTTTGGAGGAGGCAATATTTTATTATGAGGAAGACGAGGACGACAGTGACTCATATATTAAGACAATCTACTATAAGGATTTGGAAGATGAGAATGTAGATAGAATGTTCAGAACCTTCCGTTTGATAATGGTTACTACTAATAGCGTATATGGGGATGGGTGTGTGGAATTTTATATTAACCCTACTGTCATCAGTGCCTTATGGGATGATTATATGTATGGATTTTATTATACTGAAAATGATGAGCCTGTTGACGTGGTATGGGGAACCGAAGTGGAAGAAACAGAATTTGAATATACAGAGGTAGGCGTGGGTAGATACTGGTACCGGACGGAAAAGATTATGGACAACTGGTGGTATTATGAAACAAAATGGTTATGGTATTATCCGGTGGGACGCTGAAAATGAGAAGAAAAGATTACAAATATACAGATGAGGGAGAGGGAAAACAAATATGCCGGAAAAACAGGATAAAAAAAGAAGAAATATTTTACCAATATTGATCGGGATTTTGTTTGTTACGATAGTTGTTGTTCTGATAGTTGTTATATGCTGGCTGCATTTTGGTAAGAATCAGACGCAGCACATGACGCAAAAAATAGTAAGTGCCAAAGTGATAAAGCACGAAGAGGAACTGTTGGAAATTGCAAAAAACTTAGATGAGGATGAGAAACTGACTTCCTACGAAAGTGATAATGACTATAATATTTATTATACGGATTTGGATGATAAAAATGTAAATAGAATGTTTAAGACTTTTAATTTAGAGTCGGTTTCAAAAATGTCCGGGGATGGGAGTGTGGTATTTGATATTGACCCTGTATCTACTTTCTCTTTTTTATGGACTGATTGTGACTATGGATTTTATTACACTGAAAATGACGAGCCTGAGAATGTATACTGGGTAAATAGAATATGGGTAAATGAGTTGGAAGGAACGGAAGCTGAATATACAATAGAAGGCTTTGGGAGATACCATTACCGGACGGAAAAGATTACTGATAACTGGTGGTATTATGAAACAAAATGG
>CAMWMM010000082.1 GCA_947175285.1 uncultured Lachnospiraceae bacterium | reverse complement strand
TATTCAAATGAAATTGCGGTTTCTCTTACATAATATTCGTAAATATGTAAAATATCGGCGGCATCATCGATAGATGCACTTCTGATTGTTATGTCGTTCATGGTTTTTTCCCTCTTCGGAGCACTTTTCCGTTCTTAAGGATTGATTTTACCATAAAAGGATTGTAAAGTATACTGTTAGAGAATTTATATTTAGGAGAAAATCATGCAGTCCGTAAACACAAATACTCATGTAAAACAATCATCGCATGTAAAAGATATGACGTCAGGCAACATCTCTTCATTGATGTTAGGCTTTGCCCTGCCGATATTTTTAAGTCAGGTTTTTCAGCAGTTATATAATACGGCGGATGCTTTTATTGTCGGCAGGCATTTGGGAACGAATGCGCTTGCGGCAGTTACTTCGTCAGGAACGCTGATTTTTCTCTTAGTCAGCTTTTTTATAGGCGTGGCGATGGGCGGCGGGGTTGTGATTTCCCGTTATTTCGGAGCCGGAGATAAAGAACAGGTGTCAAAGGCAGTACATACGATGATGGCGTTCGGAATTGCCAGTGGGCTTATTTTAACGGTAGTGGGCGTTGCTTTTACGCCGACATTCCTTGTCTGGATGCAGACTGACCCGGAAGTTATGCCGGAGGCGGTAGAGTATTTCCGTTATTATTTCATGGGTGCGCTTGCCATGGTTATGTACAATGTCTGCCGCAGCATCATGAATGCCTTGGGGGATAGCAGACGTCCGTTGTATTATCTGATTTTTTCCTCGGTTCTGAATATTGTTCTGGATTTGGTTTTCATTGCGGGATTCCATTTCGGCGTTTGGTCGGCAGCAGTGGCAACGGTCATATCTCAGGCGGCAAGCGTCGTACTTTGTATGATTCATCTGCTTCATAAGGGAAATATTTTTACTGTGGAAATTAAGAAAATCCGCTTCCATAAAGATACGTTGATAGAAATTGTCCAATATGGATTTCCGGCAGGAGTACAGAATTCGGTTATCGGTTTTGCAAATGTAATTGTGCAGTCACAGATTAATTCTTTTGGGAAATTCGCTATGGCGGCTTATGGAACGCATGCGAAAATCGAGGGATTTGCATTTCTGCCGATTACAAGTTTTAATATGGCAAGCACGACATTTATCAGTCAGAATCTTGGGGCGAAGCAATATGACCGTGCGAAAAAAGGCGCACGTTTCTGCATCCTTGCCGCAGTAATTTTAGCGGAAATGATAGGCATATTTTATTATATGTTTGCACCGCAGCTTGTCGGAATGTTCGACCAGACGCCGGGCGTACTGGAATTTGGCGTACAGCAGGCGCGTACCGCTGCGCTGTTCTATTTCCTGTTGGCATTTTCCCACTCCGTAGCGGCAGTCTGCCGGGGCGCGGGAAAAGCCTTTGTACCTATGATTATTATGCTTTCTATCTGGTGTGTGCTGCGTATCGCTTATATTGCAGCTGTTATGCACTTTACAGGGGAAATCCGCTATATTTACTGGGCATATCCGCTCACATGGAGTATCAGTTCGGTGATTTACCTGATTTATTACCTGTGTTCTGACTGGGTGCATGGATTTGAGAAGAAAGCAGCTTAAATCATCCAAGCCGGAACATACCAGTTCTTTTCGTCAAGCGGAAGTAAATCCTGTGCCATGCAGATAACGCTTCCGCTTCCGATATTTGTTTTTAATTCGCTGATATTGTCAAACTTCTCCGGATTTTGTACAGCATCCAGTACCTTGAAGTTCTTAATAGCAGCTTTGCCCGGTGAGGCGGCTTTTTTTACTTCTATAGGAAAGAGCGTACCGTTTTGGTAAATAAGCAAATCAATTTCTTTCTGGTCCTTATCCCGATAATAGAATAGAGGGGGTTCTTTTCCGGCGTTAAGATAGCTTTTGTATATTTCCGAAAAGACATAACTTTCAAAAAATGCGCCGGACATAGCGCCTTTTTCTAATATTTCCGGATTTCCCCATTTTAGCAGATAGGCGGCAAGACCGGTGTCTAAAAAGTGCATCAGCGGCATTTTTACAACCCGTTTCAGTGCATTATTATAGTATGGTTGTACTAAGGCAATGACTTGAGATGATACCAGAATTGACAGCCATTTTTTTGCCGTAGGTGCAGAAATACCTGAAGCAGACGCTAATTCTTCATATATAATAGGTTTGGCGGTGTGAGCTGCAGCGACTGTCATAAAATGATAGAAGTCCATCTCATCGGCAACTTGCGCGAGGTCACGAATATCCCTTTGTAAATAAGTATCAATATAAGACCTGTAGTAGATTTCCAAGTCAATATTTTCGTTGGCATATAGTGCAGGCATGGAACCTTTGAATATTCTTGCATAGATTTCATTCAGGTCTCTTTTTTGGACACTGTCTATTCGTTTTATCAGGCGTTCCGGCTCTGTAGAAAAAGGTTCGTTTTGATAACCATAAATTTCTGCATCGGACAGAGCGAGCAGATTGACAATACCGACGCGGCCGGCAAGACTTTCGCTTACATTCTGCATTAGTTTAAAAACCTGAGAGCCGGTAATCCAGATGTCGCCGTTTTGTTTTGTTTTATCTGCATGAATTTTAAGATATGGTAAAAGTTCTGTCGCATACTGAATTTCATCAATGAGTACGGGAGGTGTGTAGCGCTGCATGAACAGAGCGGGATCATGCTTTGCAAGGTAGCGCACATCCGGGTCGTCCAGTGTAACATATTTTCGTTCTTTTTCAGCTATTTTTTGTAAAAGTGTTGTTTTCCCAACCTGACGCGGTCCTGTGACAAGCATCACAGGGAACATGGCTGAAATTTTGACAACAGTTTCTTCGATTGCTCTTTTAATATACACAGTATTTGCCTCCTTAAAATACGGCTAATCTAAAATACAATTTTATTATAGACACAAAACATAAAATTGTCAATTCAGACATGCTTATTAGCGGAACTTATTTGGCACCGCATTGACTTTTTCCCGATTTTATAGGATGATATTGATATCTGTAGTCATTAGGATGAAAGGTATGATAGACGGAATGAATTATTATATAGATCGTTTTGGTAAAAGAATAGGCTGTGTCATGCTGTTAGTCTGCGCGGTCATATTTATAGCGTGGAGCAGTAAGGCTTCACAGTCAGAACAGTATCATAATGAATATGCAGATGATGATACCTTATTGCAGGAAAGTGACGAGATTTTTTCCCTAAATGGCATTACCTATACCGTTGATGGGACGAAAAAAGAGATACTGACCTCTGATAGCGGCGAAATATGTGTGAAAGTTCCCCGGTGGGAGGAATTGACAACTGTTTATCTGACGGAGGATTATAGGCATGAAGTGCTGCATATGTCAAATGATGCGACTTATGACAAAATGGCATATGAAATGATAGCGGCATGGAATCACGAAGAAGCAGAAGAGGAGATTTTTCGTTTTTTTTCAAGTCATGTAACTAATTATATAAATGAGGACACCTATTATGAATTTTATTATATGCCGGTAAACGGGATAGATGTTTACTTTATACCGTGTTTACATATTAATTCTGACGAAGAAGAATCGTGGCACTGTATAATCTGGGGCGATTTGGGATGCGGACAGACCTTAAAAACAGAGATTACGCAGGGGCTGCATGGATTGCATGTAGAACCGTTTAATATCGAAGGCATGGTAGAACTGATATATTCTAATATAGAGATATATTCGGCGGAAGGAGATGCGATTCCTGTTGTGTATTCGGAATCGCTGCCTGAAAGTGAGGAAAGAGAAACTTATGGATTATCCTATGGAGCTGTCAGGGACTATAAAACAGATGAGTACAGGGAAACTACCGTTTGTGCTGAACTTATCGAGAACCTGTATGCGGCTGTGCAGGAGGGAACCATTGAGGAACTGTTGCAGCAGGAATCGGCAGAGGTTAAAGAACTGTCCATAGCAGAAAAGATGGATTATATCAAAAAAGAAGAGACGGGGAAATTAATAACATATGATTCCGTGTTTGACCAACAGAGGGAGAAATATCTGATGAAATATTATCTTTTGAAAGGTTTGGATGATTCAAAAGAGATTTTAGTGCATCTTCGTTGGAGCAGCGGTGTGTGGTTCCTATGTGAAAAAGACGGTACAGGGTCAGTAAAGGCGCAAAAAGAAATCCGTTTTTTTTTCGCAGACCTAAGTGAGATATATTTCCTGTTTTATCAGGGAAATCCTTATATATGCATAGCGAATCGGGATTTAGAGGGTGAAGTGGAAAGTGTTGTACTGTATGATTTTATAACGCCGGACTATATCGGAACGCTTATCTATATGGATACTTCTTCGCTGCGTCTCTGCTCATATGTACGTAATGAGGGGACTTACGGAACTGGAGAGCCGTGGTATCTGTATCTTGGTGATGATATTGATAGTGGGAAAGAGTATTATGCTATTCTGGGACAGTGGGAAATAACGGAATATCTGGGAGAATCTGACTACCGCCATGTAGAAAATACCGATTCGGAAGCGTATGTGAGAGAACAGGAACTTACGCAGGACATAGTGGACACCTATCTTGGGCAGGAACTTGAAATGAGTTGGGACCGGGGAAGTATTTCTGTGGACACTTTTGGCAGTGCGTCTGAATATGGCTATTATTATACCAGTCTTGAAAATTTATATAAAGTATACGGTCAGCCTGAAACTCTTGACATGGAAGCACCGGTTTTTTGCGCAACAATACACCCAAATGTTTTTAAAAGGGATATTGACATCATCGTGGATAAAAACGGAAAAGCGGCAATATGTATAGAGGGCAGATTTTTCCGGTTGGAGAGATGTGAGGAAGAAGAACTCAGAACATGGGAATAGAGATATCATAGCAGATAGGAATGGGAGTGCCGTGGGGGACAAATACATTTTTGAAATATTGGAAATAGAGCCGACATGTGATGCAAAAAAAATAAATGATGCATACACAGACGTGATGAAAAAGTATCAGAAAAAGTATCGTCCGGAAGAATATCTTGAAAAATGGAAGGAAATTCATGATGCCTATATATTGGCGCTTGGACTGGCAAGAGAGGAATCGCTTCGAGATGAGTGCGTTGAAATGCCGGAACCCATTGAAGAGTTGTCCGGAGAGCAGAAAAACCGGCAAAAGGATGTGGAAGAAGCCGGAAAGATTCGCAGTGCAAGTAAAGCGCAGGGACGGAAGCATGATTTTGGTGACGGTGCAAGTACGCTTGTTAGGGCGGCGGGGTGGCTGTTGGTTGTACTGTTAAGCGGCAGCGGGCTATATTTGCGGATTGTAAGATATACTGGCGGAACAGTACAGCAAAGGCAAAGACAATATGAGCAAAGCATAGAAAAGGCTGAAAGGGACAGGAAAATCATAGAAGAAATGCAGCGCATTAGTGAGCAGCAGGATAAAATCAAAGAGGAACTTTCCCAAAGTATTGAACTTGTAGGATTGGGAGATACAAGGGAGAAGATGATTTCTTTATATGGAGAACCGGATGCTTTACAGGAAGACCCGGAAAGTAAGAACTATGAAAAGGCGGTTTATCATCTGTATGACGTGGATATGACAATTACACTATATATGGATGTAGTCATGAGTGTACATTATGAGACGAGTCAAGATGAAAGCAAAGGAGAATAAAGATGAAACTGTTTAACAGACAAAAGGAAAAACTAAGTTTGGGCATTTGTATGATGCTGCTGGCAGCAGGGCTGACCGGATGCGGGAAAGAGAAATTGCAGTACATAGAACGGATTGAGATAGAAGATTATTACGGCGATCATTCTCTCTATGAAGTCTATGCACCGATAGGAAATGAGAATGAGAACGGTTCTGCTTTTTATTTTGAACATGGACTTGGTTATTCTGCTTCAATTTTCAAATGTTTTGACTCGAGTACCTCTCTGGAAACTATTATGACACTCTGTGCAGAGTATGGCTTAGCGGCGTGGCAGGAAAATGAAATATACAGCGATATAGAAATTAGCGATGTGTTGAAAAACGGTGATGACAGCTTTCAGATTCTCAGGGCGAAAAAAGAGGACTATTATGGGACGGTTTATGATATTACGGAAATCTACTATATGGATATGATGGGAAAAGACGTCGGTGTGTTGTGGAATATGGAGATGGAGGAAAGGGATGCCGACGAAGTAACCAATTTGATTATTGATGAACTGGCAAGATGCTATAAGATTAATTTAGATGATTTAAAAGTCAGCAGCAACTGAATTTTTTTAGGATATAGGAAGATAGACGATATAGTGATAAAAGCAAAGGAGAATGAGGATGAAACTATTTAACACACAAAAGGGAAAACTAAGTTTAGGCATTTGCATGATGCTGCTGGCAGCGGGACTGACCGGATGCGGGAAAGAGGCTGCGGAAGAGGAAACACAGGAAATTTCAGCCGATGCGGAAAGCGGTGAGGGCGAAGAGAACACCGATATCGAAAAAGCAGCGGATGCTGGCAAAGAGGAAGCTGAGAAGCCGGAAGCAGATGAATTGCAGTACATAGAACTAATTGAGATAGAGGATTATTACGGCGATAATTCTCTCTATGAACTCTATGTGCCGAAAGAAAATGAGAACGAGGACGGGTATGTTTATTATTCTGACCATGGACTTAGCTATTCTGCTATGGTTTTTGGCGGTTTAGGTTCGAGCTCTTATTTGGAACTTAGTCTGAAAGACAGCGTAGGGTATGAGGTGGAAGAGTGGCAGAACGATGAAAGATACAGCAATATAGAAGTCAGTGATGTACTGAAAAACGGCAGTGACAGATATCAGATTCTTACTGCGAAAAAAGAGGATTTTTACGGGACGGTTTATGCTATCACGGAAGTCTGCTACATGGATATACGGGACAAAGGTGTCGGTGTACTGTGGACTATGGTGATGGCGGAAAATGAGGCCGACGAAGAAACCGAATTGATTATTGATGAACTGGCAAGTTGCTATGATGTTGATTTAGATGCTTTAAAAGTAAGCAGTGGCTGGGCTTTGGCAAATGAAGAGCGTATTAAGCAGGAGGAGGATGCGAGGAAGGAAGCGAATAGGCTTCCGAGAACAATCCTGTGGTTTAATGCCACTTATGCGCCGCTTACTTACAGTAATAACTGTGACTGGGAACTCGTTGGCGGAATGAGAGTTGACGACTATAATAAAGATTTTGTAAAGCGTGGTTTAAGCAGAGACTGGAGCATAGAGGACAAAGCTTCCGCCTTAGAGACGGTAGAGAATTTATTAAAGGACGGTCACAGGGCAAAATGCCGTGAATGTATGGAAGAACTGGATGAGATGGGACTTTTGGATGTGGATGAAGAGACTTTTATGCAGGGACTTGTGGATTCCGGGATAGAAGACTATCTTATCCGTTATGTGATTGCTTATCGTATGCATCAGGAAGGTTTGGATGCCGATTATATTGCAGCATGGGATTTATGCAGAGCTAACCAGTTATACGCAGATTTCTATATCTGCGGTTACATGACTTATGAAGAGGCGATGGATGCGTCTTTGGAAAATTCGCTGAAACTGCAGAAGATGTATGATTCCTGGGATGATATGGTAAGTGCGTATATGATTGGATATCAGTTCTGGCAGAATGACCCTGGTCTGACAGATGCTTCTCCGACTATGAGACGTTATCAGTGCGTGGAAGAGTTGGAGAAAATGGAGGATGGACCATATACGCTGGATTGGGATATGAAGTTAGAGAAATGTTGGTAAATTTTATGCTAAATAGAAATGAGGAATTATTATGCGATTGTCTGATTTAACAAAGTACCATTCCATTACCATTCAGTGTCATGACAATCCGGATGCGGACGCCATTGCTTCCGGATATGCACTGTATACTTATTTTAAGCAGATTGGAAAAGAAGTACGTTTCATTTACTCCGGCATCAGTGAGATTCAGAAATCCAATCTGCGCCTGATGTTGGAGCATCTGAAAATAGAAGTGGAATATATAGAGCGGGTGGAAGACTGGGTAAAAGACATGCCGGGGCATAAGCTGGACGGACTGTTAATTACGGTAGACTGCCAGTATGGTGCGGGAAATGTCACAAAAATACCGGCGCAGAACGTGGCAATCATTGACCATCATCAGATTGAGATTCAGGATGTGGATATGATAGAGATTAATCCGGAACTGGGAAGCTGTTCTACATTAGTCTGGGATATGCTGAGAGATGAAGGCTTTGAAATTCAGGATACAAAGCTTGGAACAGCGCTTTACTACGGACTTTATACCGATACAAATCAGTTTTCGGAAATTTTCAATCCGCTTGATATGGATATGCGGGACGCATTGCCCTGTGAAAAATCTCTTGTGCAGTTATTCCGCAATTCCAATTTGTCTCTGAATGAATTAGAGATTGCCGGTGTAGCGCTTATCCGCCATATTTATAATGATGATTATCACTATGCGATTATTAAGGCACAGCCGTGCGACCCGAATATTCTCGGGCTCATTAGTGATTTTTTACTGCAGGTAGCGGAAGTATATACCTGCGTGGTATATAATGAGTGGAAAGAAGGATATAAATTTTCGGTGCGAAGCTGCATCAAAGAAGTGCAGGCGAATGAACTTGCTGCTTTCCTTGCGGACAGAATCGGTTCGGGAGGCGGACATCATGAGAAAGCGGGCGGTTTTATCAGCAAGGCGCTTTATGAAGAAAGTTATCCGACACTGCATTCAGAAGCCTTTTTCAGCGAAAGATTAAACGATTATTTTGATAACAGTCAGATTATCTCAGCGAGTGAATACGATATTGATGTTTCGGACATGCAGACCTATGTAAAGAAAAAAATGCCGCTCGGCTTCGTACAGGCAACGGACATACTGCCTGCCGGAACACCGATTACGATTCGTACGTTAGAAGGCGATGTGGATATGGTCGTGGAGCCGGATTTGATTCTTATGATAGGAATAAAGGGCGAAGTATATCCGAACCGGAAAAGTATATTTGAGAAAACATATGAGCTGACGAATGAACCTTATCGTATGGCGGACTGCGCAGTGAAAGCCGCATATCAGCCGACTGTTCATAACAGAGCTGACCGGTCGGTATTGCATCTTTCGGATTATGCCAGAGTCTGCATTGCAAGCGGCGGAACACATATTCATGCAAAAGAGTTGACTAATAGAGTCAAGGTCTTTACGAGGTGGGACGGAGAGAAGTATACGCTGGGAAAACCGGGTGATTATCTTGCAGTGCGGTGTGATGATAAACATGATATTTATGTTGTGGAGCGGGATGTTTTCTTTAAGACGTATGAAAGGACGGAAACACATTGATGGAGCTTTTTTTGAGGAACTTTCAAAAAGAACTTGAAATTTTTACTTTATATTTTGCGTTTCCTATGGTAACATAGTAATGAACGTGTGCTGAAGGAGGGAGTAGACAGTGGCAGCCGGAGAAGAGAAAGAAGTCGTTTCCAAAAATTTTATAGAGCAGATTATTGAAAAAGACTTGGCAGAGGGTGTATATGATAAGGTGCATACCCGATTCCCTCCGGAACCAAACGGGTATCTGCACATCGGACATGCAAAAAGTATTCTGTTAAATTACGGTCTTGCCGAAAAATACGGCGGACAGTTTAACATGCGCTTTGACGATACGAATCCGACGAAAGAAAAAAATGAATTTGTAGAGTCAATCAAAGCGGACGTAGAATGGCTTGGGGCAAATTATGAGGACAGGTTATTTTTTGCTTCCAATTATTTTGACGAAATGTACGAATGTGCGGTCAAATTAATCAAAAAGGGAAAAGCCTATGTATCCGAGTTAACCGCTGAGGAAATGCGCGAGTATAGAGGAACATTGACTGAACCGGGCAAAAACGATCCGAATCGTGACAGAAGCATTGAAGAGAATCTTACGTTATTTGAAGAAATGAAAAACGGAAAATATGCGGATGGTGAGAAAACGCTGCGTGCCAAAATCGATATGGCGTCTCCGAATATCAATATGAGAGACCCGATTATATATCGTGTAGCACATTTATCCCACCATAATACGGGCGATAAATGGTGTATATATCCGATGTATGATTTTGCGCATCCGATAGAAGATGCGATAGAGGGCATTACGCATTCTATCTGTACATTGGAATTTGAAGACCACAGACCGCTCTATAACTGGGTAGTGGAAGAGTTGGAATATCCGCATCCCCCGAAACAGATAGAGTTTGCCAAAATGTATTTGACCAATGTAGTCACTGGCAAGAGATATATTAAAAAACTGGTGGAAGACGGTATCGTAGACGGATGGGACGACCCGCGGTTAGTGTCGATAGCGGCGTTGAAGAGAAGAGGATTCACACCGGAGTCTATTCGGCGTTTCGTTGACTTATGCGGTGTATCGAAAGCCAATTCGTCCGCCGAGTATTCCATGCTGGAATATTGCATCAGAGAAGATTTAAAACTGAAAAGACCGCGTATCATGGCAGCATTAGACCCGATTAAGCTAGTCATTGACAACTATCCGGAAGGACAGACGGAAAGTTTGACCGTAGCAAATAATCTGGAAAATGAAAGCCTTGGCGTGCGGGAAGTTCCTTTTGAAAGAGAACTTTATATTGACAGAGATGATTTTATGGAAGAACCGCCGAAGAAGTATTTCAGGCTGTTCCCAGGCAATGAAGTCAGATTGATGCACGCTTACTTTGTTACCTGCGTAGGATATGAGAAAGACGACGACGGTAAGGTAACGGTCGTGCATTGTACGTATGACCCGGCTTCTAAGGGCGGCAACAGTCCGGACGGTCGAAAGGTAAAAGGAACGATTCACTGGGTTCCCGCCTCTTCATCGGTGAAAGCTGAAGTCAGACTGTACGAGAATATTATTGATGAGGAAAAAGGTGTTTACAATGAAGACGGAAGCCTGAATCTGAACCCTAACTCCTTAACAGTATTGAAAGAGTGCCGGATAGAGCCGTCTATTGCAAATGCAAAGGCATATGACAGCTTTCAGTTTGTAAGGCAGGGTTTCTTCTGTGTGGACAGTAAAGATTCCAAACCGGATGCTCTGATATTTAACCGGATTGTGTCGTTGAAGAGTTCTTTTGTTTTACCTAAGGGAGAAAAGTAAAGAAACGGTAAAATAGTATATAAAAAGAGAAAGTATAAATAAAAGGATTGGGAGGAAAATACAAATGGCGGATTTATTGTCAGGATTGGAACAGTTTGGACTGGGCAACCTAAAGAACATGAATTTATATGATGAGCCGAAAAAGGCAGAGGGAGATAATAATGCTCCGGCGGCTGCACCGGTAATGCAGGAACAGGATTATCTGTTTGACAAAGCAACAACCTGCCCGATTTGTGATAAGGAATTTAAAACAAAGACCGTAAAAGTCGGTAAAGTGAAATTGGCCGGAACAGATATGGATTTGCGTCCGAAGTATGACCAGGTTGACTTGTTAAAATATGATATTGTTATGTGTCCTCACTGCGGATATGCGGCTTTGAGCAGATTTTTCAAGTTCGTTACTTCTCCGCAGGCAAAGCACATCAAGGAGACTATTTCAGCATCCTTTAAACCGCAGACGGAAGTAAAGGAAACCTTTTCTTATGATGATGCATTAGAGCGTTATCAGTTGACTCTGGCAAATGCCATTGTAAAACAGGCAAAACCAAGTGAAAAAGCATACATTTGTTTGAAAACAGCATGGCTTTTGCGTGGAAAAGGGGAACATTTGGATACAAACGCTCCGGATTATGCAGAGCAGAAGAAGAAACTGGACGATGAAGAAAATGAATATCTGCACAATGCACTGGAGGGCTTTTTATCTGCAAGACAGACAGAAAGTTTCCCGATGTGCGGTATGGATGAGCCGACTGTTGATTATCTGATTGCTGTGCTTTCCATGCGCTTTGAGCAGTATGACGTGACAAGCAGACTGGTAGCCGGTATTTTAACGAATCCGTCAGCTAATCCGCGTATGAAAGATAAGGCAAGAACGATAAAAGAGATGGTTGTAAAGAAAATCAAAGAAAAGAATGCAGCAAAGAAATAATAAGAAAGCCGGTGTTTTGAAACATCGGCTTTTGTTTTTTCTATGGGATTTCTTATTTGCGGTAAGCGATTTCTTTCATCATCATCAAATAGCTGACGGTTTCTTCGTACAGCATTTCCGGATGAAAAGAAGCGTCCTGAAAATGCTCTGTCATCAGACCTTTTATCGTGTAGTCTAACATAGCATCCAGTTTATTGATATCCACTTTTTCAGCAAAAAGGCTTTTATCAGCCTGTTCCATAATAGAAGAATAAACTTCCGGTAGTACGTTTCGCTGTTCTTCAATGGCAAGCAGAGCTTCGCTGACGTTTTCATATTTGCAGCGGTCTAAGAATTGCTGCATATAAGGATAGTTTTTCAGCACCTGCATTTTAGCCATTTCAATCTGTTTGCGGATTTCAAAATAGTCCGTTGTATGGGAAGATTCCAAGACTCCTCTGGTCAATTCCAGCTTCATAAATCTGACACTGTAATCATATAAAAAGGTATACAACCCTAATTTGCTTCCAAAATAGTGAAAAAGCAGACCTTTACTGATACCAGCTTCAGTGACAATATCGTCAGTGCTGGCATGCTTATATCCGTTTAAGGCAAAAAGTTTTAAGGAGGCATTAATCATCCTGTCCTGCTTTTCTTTTTTTAAATCAAAAAATTTCTCGTTCATTATGTATCCTTTTTTATCCTTTATTGACTTTATGAGTCGAGTTTTAATATATCATAAATCGGAGGCAGATTCAATATTTTAGAAAAACTAGTTCTGACTTTTTTTTCTTCCACAAGATATTGTATTAGGAAAGTTTTTCCGAAAAATTAATTATTTTTTTATACATATTCCCTTTTCATTTTAACAAAATAGTATTAATATATTGAT
>CAMWMM010000081.1 GCA_947175285.1 uncultured Lachnospiraceae bacterium | reverse complement strand
CTGCAGTACCATCCAGAATTCAGGATATACGGCAGGCATTTATGCTAATAAAACATGGTTTACATCCTATATCAACACAGGAAGCCTGACCGGCTATAAAATCTGGCTTGCGCAATATGCGAGTTCCCCGTCTTATACGGCGACCCGCCATGATATGTGGCAGTATTCCTCGAAAGGAACTGTCGGCGGCATCAGCGGAAGTGTGGATATGAATATCAGTTATCTGAACTACTAAGTTATCAAAGACTAAGAGAGGAGCAGGATTATAAAATGAGAACGTATCTTGTAACGGGAGGCGCCGGATTTATCGGTTCCAATTATATTCATTATATGTTAAAAAAATACGGCACGGAAATAAGAATTATCAATGCAGATGCTCTGACATATGCCGGAAATCTGGAAAATTTAAAGGATATTGAAAATCTGGAGAATTATACTTTTATAAAAGCGGATATCTGTGATAAGGAAGCCATCAGCAGAATTTTTGCAGAAAATGATATTGACAGAGTTGTACATTTTGCAGCGGAAAGTCATGTAGACAGAAGTATCAGAACACCGGAAGTATTTGTCCAGACAAATGTGCTCGGCACAGCGGTTATGTTAAACTGCGCCAAAGCCGCATGGGAGCTGCCGGACGGCACATACAAAGCGGATAAAAAGTTCCTGCATGTTTCCACAGACGAAGTGTACGGTTCCTTGGAGGAAGGCGGCGGATATTTTTACGAAACAACGCCTTATGCGCCGCACAGCCCTTATTCGGCAAGCAAGGCAAGCTCAGATATGCTTGTTAAGGCGTATATGGATACTTATCATTTTCCGGCAAATATTACGAACTGTTCCAATAATTATGGTCCTTACCAGTTTCCGGAGAAGTTCATTCCGCTGATTATCAACAATGCTTTACAGGGAAAGAAACTTCCGGTCTACGGAGATGGTAAGAATGTCCGCGACTGGCTGTATGTGGAGGATCACGCGAAGGCAATCGACATGGTACAGGAAAAAGGAAGACTGTTCGAGACATATAACGTTGGCGGACACAATGAAAAGCAGAATATTGAAATCCTTCATATCATTCTGGAAACATTACAGGAAATGCTGGCGGATGACGACCCGAGAAAAGCGCTTGTCAGCAAAGATTTGATTACTTATGTAGAGGATAGAAAAGGTCATGACAGAAGATATGCTATTGCACCGGACAAAATCAAGAGTGAAATCGGATGGGAACCGGAGACGATGTTCAGGGAAGGAATCAGACGTACAATTCAGTGGTATTTTGAGAATGATGACTGGATGAAAAATGCGACGAGCGGCGACTATCAGAAGTACTATGAGGAATACTACCAAAAGTAGAGAGGTGGATACTTATGAAAGGAATAATATTAGCAGGGGGTTCGGGAACTCGTTTATACCCTCTTACCAAGGCGATTTCCAAGCAGATTATGCCTGTTTACGATAAACCGATGATTTATTATCCGTTATCTATTCTGATGTTAGCCGGAATCCGGGAAATTCTGATTATTTCCACACCAAGGGATTTGCCGGTTTTTAAAGAATTGTTCGGAAGCGGGGAGCAGCTTGGACTGCGGATGGAATATGCCGTGCAGGAGGTGCCGAGAGGGCTTGCGGATGCTTTTATCATTGGTGCGGATTTTATCGGGGATGACAATGTGGCGTTAGTGCTTGGCGATAATATTTTCTATGGACAAAGCTTTTCAAAAGTATTAAAAGAAGTTGCGTCCAGACAAAAAGGAGCGACAATTTTCGGTTATTATGTCAGGGATCCCAGAGAGTACGGGGTGGTAGAGTTTGATGAAAACGGGATTGCATTATCCATTGAAGAAAAGCCGGAGCATCCCAAGAGTAATTATGCGGTGCCGGGCTTGTATTTCTATGATAATGATGTCGTGGAAATTGCGGCAAATGTCAAACCGTCAGCGCGGGGAGAAATCGAAATTACAAGTATTAATAATGAGTATCTGCAAAGGGGAGACCTTAGGGTAGAGACTTTGGGCAGAGGATTTGCATGGCTTGATACGGGAAATCATGATTCTTTACTGGATGCCGCGGATTTTGTGGCAGCATTCCAGAAACGTCAGGGACTGTATATTTCCTGTATTGAAGAAATTGCCTATAAACGGGGATTTATTGACAAGGAGCAGCTTTTGAATCTGGCAGAGCCGCTGCTGAAGACAAATTACGGAAAATATCTGGTAGAGGTTGCGAATGGACTCTAATAAATTACGAAAGACTTTATTTATGGTTATCATGATATTTTTTATGATAACAGTTGTTGTTGCAATAACAAACTGGGATTTGATACAGGATAAACTGGGCATCGGAGAACAGACAACGGTTGTAAACGCCGATGTGCAGACTGAAAGTTCTGACAGCAAACAGCTTGGAAATGATTTAAATGCTTTTATGCAGGATGAAACATTTTTTGATGCGGAAGTTCGCTATAAAAGTATTGAAGAATATTCCGGTAAGTCCGTATCGTTTGTTATGAGCTCCGTAGCGAAAGATTTACGTATTATGATTGTAGACAGCAGGGGAGAGCTTGTAACCGGAGCACCTTTTTCCGTAAACATTCAGGGACTGGGTGAATATACGGACGAGGATGAGGACGGCATTATTTATATTGATAAGCTGCGCGCCGGAGAATACAGTGTATCCATGAATGAACTGGACGGTTACAAAGTACCGAATGTAGTGACGACAATTAAAGTAAAACAGGATATTGAATACCGTATTTTAGATGATATTGAATATTTGATGCTGACGGAGAATGATATTGATGCGACAAAGGAAGATACGGAAGTACGGGAAGCGGTAAATGATGCAGACGGAACCGAGAACACCGCATTTGAAGCATACGATGATACGGTGAAAAAGGGAATTGATGTTTCCAAGTGGAATCAGACAATTGACTGGGAAGCGGTAAAAGAAGACGGTGTGGAATTTGCGATTATCCGCTGCGGCTACCGGGGTTCATCAAGCGGCTCTCTGATAATTGACCCGATGTATATGGAAAATATAGAGGGTGCAATCGAAGCGGGTATTCCTGTCGGTGTTTACTTCTTCACACAGGCGGTCAACGAAGTGGAAGCAGTGGAAGAGGCAAGTATGGTCATTAACCTGATTCGTGAATATGATGTGGATTATCCGGTCTTTTTGGATAGTGAGAGCGCAGGCGGAGACGGCAGAGCGGATAAGCTGGAGGCTGCTGAACGGACGAAGATTCATAAAGCATTTTTGGAGACTATTGCTTCCGCAGGCTATGAAACGGGTATTTATGCTTCCGCGAACTGGCTGACGAAGAGACTGGATATGAAAGAACTGTCCGGCTATCGTACATGGCTTGCAGAGTATGCGGATATTCCTACTTATGATGAATATTATCATATGTGGCAGTATACTTCAAAAGGCAGTATCAATGGTATTTCAACTAAGGTGGATTTGAATTTATGTTATATGAATATAGATACCTCAATTGACCGTTCGGCTTCTTCCGGCGGATATACGGGTGTTGTGAACGGCGATGCCGGAAATGTGCCAAACAGTAACGGAAATTAGAAAGGGAGAGTGAATAGAATGGGAAAACTAACAGTAGAGACATGTGAGATAGAGGGGCTTAAGATTATTACACCGGAAGTGCGTACGGATGCCAGAGGGTATTTCATGGAAACTTATCAGTATGAGGATTTTAAGGCAGCAGGCATTGATCAGATATTCGTACAGGATAACCAGTCTGCTTCTGTCAAAGGCGTTTTGAGAGGACTTCATTTTCAAATTAATTATCCGCAGGACAAGTTAGTCAGAGTACTTCAGGGAGAGGTCTATGACGTAGCGGTGGATTTGCGTCCGGGTTCCAAAACATATGGTAAGTGGCATGGTGTACTGCTTTCAGCGGAGAATAAGAAACAGTTTTTTGTACCGAAAAATTTTGCGCATGGTTTTCTCGTAGTATCTGATTATGCGGAATTTGCCTATAAATGCACGGAACTTTATCATCCGAATGATGAAGGCGGAATACTCTGGAATGATCCGGATGTCGGGGTTGAGTGGCCGATTCCGGACGGTATGCAGTTAATTCAGTCGGATAGAGACACTAAATGGGGCGGTATTCAGGAATTTACCGAGAAATATCGGAAATAAGAGCGGAGATTTCATAGGAAAATGAACGCAAACGATATACAAATACAGGAAAACAGAAAAAGGAGAGCATCTTCTTTTCCAAAGCCCGCAGCAATTGCCATATTCTGGGGGCTTGGTTTGATTCTGGCAGTAATCTTGGTATTACATCATAATCCGTTAGCAGACCAAGTGACAGAGAGAATGAAAAAAGTCAGCGGATGTGTGTTGATTACGTTTACCTGTATTATTTTTGCCCTGTTTTATGATGGACTGACAACCATTCCGATTGAACTTTTTCAGAGCAGACGACTGATTTGGAAACTTGCCAAAAATGATTTTAAGAAACGTTATGCCGGTTCTTATCTGGGCGTGGTATGGGCAATGGCTCAGCCTGTTGTGACGGTTGTTATGTACTGGATTGTATTTGACAGAGTGTTTGATACCAGAAGTCAGTTGGTGGCAAGCGGCGTGGAAGTGCCGTACGTGCTGTATCTGACGGCGGGGTTAGTGCCGTGGTTTTATTTTTCGGAAGCGATTACACAGGGAACAATGGCACTGTTGGAATATAATTATCTGGTGAAAAAAGTTGTATTTAATATCAGTATTCTGCCGATTATTAAAGTTATTGCGGCAACTTTTATTCATGTCTTTTTTGTATGTATTCTGCTTATCGTAGCAGTTGGTTACGGCTATTATCCGACTATTTATACATTGCAGCTTTTCTATTACAGTTTCTGTATGTTTCTGTTAGTGCTCGCTATGAGTTATTTCACCTGCGCGCTTGTTGTGTTTATTAGGGATTTACAACAGATTATTAATATTGCTCTGCAGATTGGTATGTGGGCGACGCCGATTTTGTGGGATATTTCCATGCTGACAGAAGATTACATGAAGTCTTTTTTTAAACTGAATCCGATGGTATATATTGTCAATGGCTATCGAAGCGCTATTTACGAACAGGAATGGTTCTGGGAACATTTTTATTCTTCTACTTATTTCTGGATTTTTACTATCAGCCTTTTCTGCATCGGTACGCTGCTGTTTAAAAAGCTGCGGACACATTTTGCGGATGTATTATAGGGAGATTTCATATGGAAGATAAGAAGATAGCAATTCAAGTGAAAGACTTGGAAAAAGTCTATAAATTATATGATAAACCCTCCGACAGAGTAAAAGAGGCGTTGGGCTTTGGCAGAGGAAAGCGTCATAAGGAACATCATGCCCTGAAAGGAGTCAATCTGACTATCTATCAGGGGGAAACGGTAGGGATTATCGGTACAAACGGCTCCGGTAAGTCTACTATACTGAAAATCATAACGGGCGTTTTGAATCCGACAAGAGGAGATGTGACGGTTAACGGACGTATTTCCGCCCTCTTGGAACTTGGCGCAGGATTTAATATGGAATATAACGGAATTGAAAATATCTATTTAAACGGCACGATGATAGGATTTTCTGAGAAATAAATCAGCGAAAAACTGAATGATATTTTGGAATTTGCCGACATTGGAGAGTATGTGCATCAGCCGGTAAAGACTTATTCGAGCGGTATGTTTGTCCGGCTTGCCTTTGCGGTGGCTATTAATATTGAACCGGAAGTTTTAATCGTGGACGAAGCGCTTTCGGTAGGAGATGTCTTTTTCCAGGCGAAATGTTATCATAAATTTGAAGAATTTAAGCAGATGGGAAAAACAATCGTCTTTGTCAGTCATGATTTGAGCAGTATCAGCAAATACTGTGACAGAGTCGTTCTTTTGAATCAGGGAGTGAAACTGGGCGAGGGCGGACCGAAAGAAATGATAGACCGCTATAAACAGGTTTTGGTAGGACAATATACAATAGAAGAGTCCGGCACAGAGAGCCTTTTAGAGGATGAGCAACTGCGCAGAGCAGCGGCGAATGCTTCCGGAACAATGAATGTCAATCCGGAAGTGTTAGAGTATGGCTCTAAAAAAGCAGTGATTACGGAATATTATATAGCGGATGACAAAGATAGGAAAACGGCAGCGCTGATTAAGGGAGGTCGTTTTCATATTCATATGAAAGTGAACATCATGGAGGATATAGAAGCGCCTGTTTTTGCTTTTACCATTAAAAACAGCAAAGGCACGGAAATCACTGGTACCAATACGATGTTTGAAAAAGCATTTTTGGAGTCGGTCAAGGCGGGTGAAACGAAAGAAATTATTTTTACACAGGATATGAACTTACAGGGCGGGGAATATCTGCTTTCCCTTGGCGTAACAGGCTATGAAGGGGATGAATTTACGGTTTATCACCGCTTATATGATATTATGAATATTACGGTTATTTCGGATAAGGATACGGTCGGATTTTACGATATGAACTCAAGAATTCAGGTCATATAGGTTGGAAAGGTATAATTGCGAATATGATAGATAAGACAGAAAAGATAGAAGAAATCGGGAAAATAAAACTGAATCTGAAACACTATCCGGGAGAGGACCTTTATTGCGACGGAGAAATTGAGGATGAATTACTTGAAATTGCGAGAAATTATGCACAGGTGGAGTATCCCTGTATCATAGAGGAAAAAAAGAACTGGGAGGTTCTGTATCATTTTTCTGCGTTGAGAGAGAACATTGTAGAGTGGCTTCCGATTGATAAAAGTATGAAAGTGTTGGAGGTAGGTTCCGGATGCGGCGCGATTACAGGCGCATTGGCGAAAAAGGCAAAAGAAGTAACCTGTATTGATTTGTCGAAGAAAAGAAGCCTGATTAATGCCTACAGGCATATGGACTGTGAAAACGTGACAATTCATGTTGGTAATTTTCAGGATGTGGAGCCGGATTTGGACCTAGATTATGACTATATCTGTCTGATTGGCGTTTTTGAGTATGCACAGGCATATATAGACTCCGAACATCCCTATGAAGATTTTCTGCATATCATAGAAAAGCACAGGAAACCGGATGGAAATATTGCCATTGCGATAGAAAATAAACTTGGCTTAAAATATTGGGCAGGTTGCAAAGAGGACCATTTGGGTACTTGGTTCAGCGGTCTGGAAGATTATCCGGAGGGCGGCGTTGTCAGGACTTTTACAAAAGACGGACTGATAAAAATAGCAAAAAAATGCGGCTTTTCGGATATTTCTATGTATTACCCCTATCCGGACTATAAATTTATGACAACTCTCTATTCGGATGACAGACTGCCGAAAGCGGGAGAGCTGTCTTCTAATCTGCGCAATTTTGACAGGGAAAGATTACAGTTGTTTGATGAAAAACTGGTATTTGATACTCTGATCAAAGAAAATCAGTTTCCGCTTTTCTCCAATTCCTATATGATGATAATAGGAAAAGAACCTGAAATAAAATATGCGAAATATTCAAACGACAGAGTGGACGCTTTTCAGATTAAAACGCTGATTACCCAGCGGGATGTCAATGGCGTTATGCAGAAACAAATAGAAAAACGACCGTTATCCAAAGGGGCGTGTGAGCATATTGAGCAGATATATTGCGCTTATGAGAAGCTTGAGGAACGATTCCGGGACGGAGAGCTTACCGTCAATCACTGTCAGCTTATCAAAGAGCCGGAGACATATACAAAGTTTGCATATGTAGAGGGGAAAACGCTGGAAGAACTTTTCGATGAATGTCTGGAGCAAAATGATATACAAAAATTTCATGCGTTATTTGACGAATATTTAGAAAAGATTTCCTATGGCGAAGATGCCGCAGTGACTGACTATGACTTGATTTTCTCGAATATTATAGTTGCCGGAGACGGGCAATGGCATGTGATAGATTATGAATGGACCTTTGCAAAGCAGGTAGAGGCAAGAGAGATTGCATTTCGTGCCGTATACTGTTATTTGTTGGAAAATGAAAAGAGGAATAAATTAAATTTAGATTCAATATTATCAAAACTAGGCATTTCTGAGGTGGATGCGGAGCAGTACAGACAGCAGGAAATGAAGTTTCAAAAGTATGTGACAGGGAAAAGAATGTCGATGGCGGAAATAAGAGAGGCTATCGGGCAGCCCGTTTATACGCTTGCAGACTTGCCGTTGCTTACTCCGGCACAAAAGCAGATAGACAGGGTACAGATTTATGAAGATATGGGCGAGGGCTTTTCAGAGGAAAATTCTTTCTTTTTAGAAGAGATGGAGACACAGCAAAAAGAGTTTCAGCTTATCGTTAAGGAAGGCAGAAAAGCGCTTCGTATTGACCCGTGCAGTGATTACTGTGTTGTTTGGATAAAAGACATCAAGTGGAACGATGAATCCGTACCGCTTAAAAATAAAAAGTTTATGACAAATGGTTTCCGTATAGGAGAGGGCGTATATGGATTTGCAACACAGGATCCCAATATTACCCTGTACGTATCGGAACTGGAAAACCGGCAGGAAAATAAATTACAGGTGTTTTTACAGGTGACGAGAATGCCGGAGGAAACGATAAGTCATATGCAGAAAAGGGGATTGTTCTGATTCATGAAAGAGAAGCCGTCTTCCTATGACTGGGCAGCTTATTATCAGGCAGCTTATGAGAGGGAAAAAAAGAAAAATACGGTTCTGGCAGGCAGAATAGCTGACGCCGAAGCAAAAGAAACCGATTTGACACTGCGCCTTAACAGGATTCAAAACAGTATCTTTTGGAAAGTATTAGCGCCTGCAAGAAAATGTTATCATATGCTTACCAAAGGAACAAAAGCTGCATCAGATATGCCGCCTGCCGATAACGTGAAAGTAAAAGAATTGGTCCGGGCATACGAAGAAGAAGTTTATCGTCAGAAGCATCCGTATCTGCAATGGATAAAGCAATATGAGGATGACGGGGCGATAGATGCAAATTTAAATAACATGCGAAATGAATGTCTGGACGGCTGGAATTTGATTCCGATTGAGAATACAGACTTGTATATTATCGTCTGCGGATGCGGGATTGTGGATGCAAGAACGGAACAAAAAATAAAATCATGGTTTAATAATTATAAGAACTGCCTGTTTGCCTATACGGATGAGGATTATTATTGGGGAACATTGTCAAACAGGATGCATCCCTGGTTTAAGCCGTGTTATTCGCCTGATACGCTTCTTTCATTCTGCTATATGGGGCATATGATTATTACGAAACAGTCGTTATATGATGAAATTTTAAAGGAAAACAGTGAGCGGGAATGGCGTTCTTATGCTGATTTTTATGATTTCTGCCTGCGTCTGGAAGAGAAAGTAAACGGACTGCAGGGCACGATATCTCATATAGAAGAAGTCTTATTTCATAACCGTTATGAATCTGACGTATCGGAAAATGTTGAAGAACTGCTTTTGCAGGAATTGGAGCAGGGACGTGATATGACAGGCTGTGACGCTTCTTATACGGAGATTCGTATGGGAGCGCTTCGAAGAAGAGGAATCAAAGCAAAGTTATGCTCCGGTTCTGTCCCGGATATTTATCATGTTGTATATGAGAATTATGATAAAGCAGATGGCAGGCGGGACGCTTTAGTATCAGTGATTATTCCGTCTAAGGATCATCCTGAAGTATTGGAGAGATGCCTGTCTTCGTTCCGAGAAAAAACGGATTATGATAATTATGAGTGGATCGTTGTGGATAACGGCAGTAATGAGGAAAATAAAAGCCGTATGGAAGCATTGCAGAGGGAATATGGCTTTGTTTATCTGTATGAGCCGATGGAGTTTAATTTCTCTGCGATGTGCAATCTTGGTGCATCAAAAGCGGCAGGAGAGTATATTCTGCTTTTGAATGATGATGTGGAGATTATTCAAAAAGACTGGCTGCGGATTATGGCAGGACAGGCAGGGCAGCCGCATACCGGGGCGGTAGGAGCGAAGTTATGGTATGCCGGGAGTGATGCTATTCAGCATGCAGGCATTACTAATCTGAATATTGGTCCTTCGCATAAACTGATTACATTTCCGGATGACAGAAACTATTATTACGGGCATAATCAGGTAACATATAATATGATTGGCGTGACTGCGGCTTGTCTTATGATAGAGCGTCGTAAGTATCAGGAAATAGGCGGTTTGGACGAGACAATGAAAGTCGCTTATAATGATGTGGATTTCTGTTTTAAATTGATAGAGGCAGGCTATTATAATGTGCTTCGTAACGATGCAATACTATATCATTATGAATCATTAAGCAGAGGTCTGGATGAGCAGGATGACAACAAATGGGAGAGGCTGCTTTGTGAAAAAGAAAAATTATATGAAAAACATCCGGCAATGAAAAGCCGGGATGATTTTTATCATAAGTATCTGATTGATAATGCGTCGCACTACGCATGTAATTTTAAATTTGATTACGAAAACCACTTAAAAACGACAGAAATTTTTGTCGAAAATGCAGGAAAACTTGCAGCAGCTAAAACAGGGCACTTACAGTTGACGATTGACAGAGCAGAGAAGCAGCACAAGATTCATCGGGAGGAACCCGACATCATGTGGATTATGGGGTGGTGTTATATCCCCGGAAAAGACAATGCCAAATATGAGAAAAAGTTAGTATTACAGCAGGAAGACGGCACGTTATACCAGACGGATATATGCCCGTGGTTTCGTAAGGATGCAGCAGCGATTTTGACTGAAGAAGTCAACATTTTGCTGAGTGGTTTTGCCGTGCGCATCAAGAAAGAAAAGCTGCATTTTGGAACTTGGCGAATCGGTATGCTGGCAACAGATTTGGAGTCGAATCAGAAATTTTTGACATGGTCTGATAAAACAATGACCGTTATTTGAGATGATTTGAGACAAATGGAATTACTGCTGTTATCGGCTGCTATTGAACGGGGAAAATTAAATCTTAAATGAAGATATAATTTTGGGATGGTAAAACTATATTTAACATGTATCTTTGTAATAGGAAGGGATGACACCGGCATGGAAAGAGAACAGGAAGAAAAGAAACAGGAGGAAAACCTGCGTTATTATAGAGAGGCATATGAGCAGGAACGGCAAAAGAGCCGTGTGCTGGCAAGCAGGCTTGCGGAGGCAGAAAGCCGTGCTGCCGATATGGAACAGAAATTAAGCCGTATAAAAAACAGTGTTTTCTGGAAAATGTCAAAGCCTTTGCGAGATGTCATCCACTGGATGCAGAGAACAAAAGAACGTATCGGTTATTATGGAAGCATCAAGGGGATTTTAAAGAAGCTGGATGCCAAGCGGATTGAAAAAAAGGCAAGAACGCAGCACGGCACAGCAGGATTTCCGACACCGGAGGAAGCAAAGCGGCAGCGGGAAACCGTTTTTTCAAAAAAAATCAAAATCAGTATTTTGGTGCCGTTGTACAATACGCCGAAGAATTTTTTGACACAGGCAATTGATTCCGTAATTGCACAGACTTATGAGAACTGGGAACTTTGTCTGGCGGACGGGTCTGATGCGGAACATGCCTATGTAGAGCAGATTTGCCGGGAGTACAGCGAAAAAGATAACCGTATTTTATATCAGAAGCTGGAGAAAAACGGTGGGATATCCGTTAATACAAATTGCTGTCTGGCGATGGCAACGGGAGATTATATCGGATTGTTTGACCATGACGATATCCTGCATCCATCCGTTTTATTTGAATATATGCATGCTATCTGTGATGAGGATGCGGATTATATATACTGCGATGAAACCACATTCCATGGTAACAGCATTGACAACATGATTACGCTGCATTTTAAGCCGGATTTTGCGATTGATAATCTGCGTGCTAACAATTATATCTGCCATTTCAGTGTATTTGACAGAAAACTGTTGGACGGAATGGAATTATTCCGTTCCCGTTTTGACGGAAGTCAGGATCATGATATGATACTTCGTCTGACAGCCAGAGCAAAGCATGTTGTGCATGTTCCGAAACTGATGTATTACTGGCGATCCCATAAAGAGAGCGTAGCGTCTGATATCAATGCCAAAAGTTATGCGATTGAAGCAGCGAAAGGAGCGGTAGCAGATCACTTGCAAAATGCGGGATTTCAAAATTTTGAAATTACTTCGACCAAAGCATTTGAAACGATTTTCCGGATTCGTTATGAAATACAGGGAAACCCTAAAATATCAATCGTTATTCCAAATAAGGATCACTTTGATGATTTGAAACGCTGTGTTACTTCTATATTAGAAAAAAGCAGTTATGACAATTATGAAATTATTATTGTTGAAAATAACAGTGTTAGTGATGAGATTTTCCGATATTATGATGAACTGCGTAAGAATTTCCGGATTCAGATTGTGACTTACGAAGGAGAGTTTAATTATTCCCGTATCAATAACCTGGGGGTATCCAAGGCGAGCGGAGAATATGTGATTCT
Organism: uncultured Lachnospiraceae bacterium; assembly: GCA_947175285.1. Next base: position 575 of record CAMWMM010000081.1, on the reverse strand, counting down.
GCTCAATAATGATACACAGGTTATTACACTGGACTGGATGGAAGAACTTTTGATGTATGCGCAGCGTAAAGATGTAGGCGCGGTAGGCGCTAAACTCTATTATGAAGACAGGACGATTCAGCATGCCGGTGTCGTTATCGGTTTGGGTGCGCACAGGACGGCAGGACATACCCATTACCGGGTAAGCAGCAATAACCTCGGATATATGGGAAGACTGTGTTATACGCAGGACGTAACGGCAGTGACAGGCGCCTGCCTGATGGTAAAAAAAGAGATTTATGATAAACTGGGCGGCTTGGACGAATCCTTTGCCGTATCCTTAAACGATGTGGATTTTTGTTTAAGAATCAGGGAAGCAGGTTATCTTAATGTATTTACGCCTTTTGCGGAACTTTACCATTTTGAGTCCATATCCAGAGGTTTAGATGACAAAGGTGCGGCGGCGCAGCGTTACAATGAAGAATCGGAACGCTTCCGCAAAAAGTGGCGAAAAATGCTGGATGCCGGCGACCCGTATTACAATCCGAATTTTTCGCTTGACAGAAGCGACTTTGCTTTGAAAATTAACAGCTAGT
>CAMWMM010000080.1 GCA_947175285.1 uncultured Lachnospiraceae bacterium | reverse complement strand
TAGAAAGCGCACTCCGCATCATTACGATATATTTCCTCCCACTCTGTTTCACCTTCCCCCAATTTATATACTCTTGTCAAGCGGCTGTCCTCATCCACATCCTCTGCGATTCCATACAAGGCGCCATTATAAACACAGCAGTCTGTCAACTCTTTTTCAGGAAGATATTTTACCTCATTTTCCCCTATTATATATTCCCCTATCTTTCCCTTATTCTCCCCCCTAGTGCTAAAACAATAAATCCTGTCTCCGCACACTATCAGATTGTTTCCATAAAATTCAAACCGGCATATTTCTTCCTTATGTTCTACGTTTAAATCATAACGCCGAATGAGTGTTTCCTCTTGCTCAGTTTCCTCATTCCGCTGCGTTTCCCGCCAATAAAAATATCCGTCATACATTGCTTTTTCGCCGTTCGCGGCAGCAAGCGTACAATCCAAATCGGTTTTGTACAGTATTTCTTTGCCGGAACCATCTTTCCGAATGCGATAGAATACAGGGTCCCGTAAATACTCATCTTCAGCCTCTATTTCTTCCGCTTCCTCTTCCGAAAACAGCCCTCGGATATCCGCTTCCCGCTCATAAGTATCATAGCAATAAATATATTCCGCACTCATCTTTATATTGTTGGACGAATTATCGCATATTTTCCGCATATCGGAGCCGTCCGTGCCGATTCTGTAAATGGCTTTGTTATCGCTGAAATTCACAAAATAAAGCACATCACCGTCTGCTAAAATAGTGCCGGAATGCACTTTCGCCAGACACTTGGCGCCGCTTCCGTCTTCCTTTACACGATACAAAAAATAATTGTCTAACTGGCTGGCATAATAGTAATAGCCATCTGAATAAGTGATGCGGTTTCCCTGCGGATTTGCATAACCGGCTAGGTATTCTTCCTGTGCGTCACTCTGTTCCTGCTCAACATCTTGTTCCTGCTCAACATCTTGTTCCTGCACAACGTCCTGTGCTCCGTCTATCTGTTCTTTCCTGCATCCAAAAACGCTTATCGAACAGAATAATATAAATGCTGTTAAAATAATTCCCCTGTTATGTTTCTTCACAACGCTTTCCTCCCAGATGCATATCTGTTAGTTTCCTGTCAATCCGGATACGGCACAATAAACACATAATCCCCTGCCGCCCCGCAGTCGATGGCATATCTCCCATAATATATTCCAATTCCTTCCGGAAAAAGGAAAAATTCTTCCGGGTCAAACTTCGCCGTCAGAGTATCATAATCTTTCAAAAAGAACTTCGCGCCATATCCATCCCCGTTTTCCATATATTTATAAATAGACGCCGTTGCTCTGGCGATAGCTTCCCCCGGTTCGTCTCCGAAAAATTCTTCCAGAGTGACAACTCTGCCCGTTTTCCGCTCAAACGTCACCGGCGATCCTCCACGATCGCTTCGATTTCCGCCCGAATATCCGTACCGATATTTCTCTACAGTAATATATTTTTCTCCAATATATACATATCCATAAAAAGTGCCCCTATATTGTCGTTCTATATCATATCTGTGCTTTTCCGTTTCCTCATCCAACATGGCAAAAAATTCCTGCATATCCGCTAATGCCTCTTCATAGACATTCTGAAAATAGGCATTGATTTCCCGATAACCCTCAATTTTCTCATTAAACTGCGGCAAGCGGATGCTATAAGGATTGTGTCCTTCCCCCTCTTCATCTATCCTGTAATATTCCTCATAAGTAAGGTCTTCTCCCAGATACTCTTTATAGCCATCCGTCGATTGGAATGTCAGTTTAACGCTGATATACTCCCCCGGATACTCCATCAGGGAAGCCGGTTTTGTGACAGGAATCTCATTTTCATCCTCCAGTTTTTCGGCATTACCTTCCTCGCTGAGCGAAAACCATTTAACACCCTCCTCAGACGAAACAAACTGTCTGATAAAAACCCCCTGCTCCGTGGCATAAATATCCGTCAGGTTTCCTTTATAATAATAGCCGCTTGAAGTTGTACAGTCCACATCATTACAATATATCTCCTCCCACTGTGTTTCTTCGCCGTATTCCATTTTGTACACTTTCGTCAAACGGCTATTCTCCACTTTATCCTCTCTTAGACCATATAAAGTTCCCTTATAAATACAGTAGTCTGTTATCTCTTCATTGGGAAGATATTGCATCTCCTTTTTCCATATGTTGTATACGCCTATCTTTCCCCTATCCTCTCCGTAAACGGTATGACAATAAATTTTGTCTCCGTACACCGTCAGAGTGTCCGCATCAAAATCAAAGCGGCATATCTCTTCCTCATTTTCCCCATCCAAATCATAGCGTGTAACGGCAGTTTGCCATTTCCCATTGTTTTCTTCAGTCTGTTGATACCTGTCACAGTAAATATATCCGTCGTACATTACTTGCGTGTCGTTTGCGGCAGCAATCATGAAATCGTACACATCTTTTAGCAGCAGTTCCTTGCCGGAACCGTCTTTCCGGATACGGTAAAGGAAATTATCAGAATCGAGGAAATAAATATACTCCGCACTCATCTGGATATTGTTATCCGAATTATCACACACTTTCCGCAAATCGGAGCCGTCCGTGCCGATTCTGTAAATGGATTTGTTATCGCTGAGATTCACAAAATAGAGAACGTCACCGTCCGCTAAAATAGTGCCGGAATGCACTTTTGCCAGACACTTTGCATCACTTCCGTCTTCTTTTACGCGATACAAAAAGTAGTTGTCTAACTGGCTGGCATAATAGTAATACCCATCTGCATAAGTGATGCGGTTTCCCTGTGTATTTGCATAACAGTTTTTGTCTTCCTCAATCCACCATTTATCTATATAGGCATCGCCGTTTTTATCCCATAAAATAATAAACTGCGCCGTTGCCACATTATGCACAATACCGCCTTCACCATACAGGTATTCTGACGCCTGCAGCGCGTTTTTTCCCTCGTATTTCACCGGACGCAGGTTATAAAAGCCTCTCGCATTTCCTCCTACCCATACGGCTTCCGCCTCCGGTTCAAACGTATTCTCCGCATGAAAATAAATATTCTCTTTCAAATAATCACAGTAAGCGCTGTAGTAATTCTCCTCCGGCTCCTGATATACCATAATATCAATTCCCCTGTCATACTCCTCCAGCAAATCCGACGGCAGCTCCATTCTCTCGAAACCGTGATTTTGATACTTCAAAACCGCCTTATAGGAATCCCCTACCGCACCGCCGCCGCTCCCCTGTGTGCTTAGCACGATTTCTACGTTTCCGTCATTATCAATATCCTCCGCAAAAGAATCAAACCACCCATAGTAGGAAGCGTCCTCGTCTGCAAAACAGTACGGCTCGTCCTCGTTCATATAAAGCCACACACAGCCGGAACCGTAAAAGGGCTTTTCTTCACGGTCTAAAACCATGACAAGCAAATCGTTCTGTCCGTTTTTATCCATATCTTCTATGACTAGTTCGGTCAATTCCATCGCGTCATCTTGAAAAATATCGTCTGCAAGAAGGTTCTCCCAATATGTTTCCGCTTCTTTCTGCGTAACACCCTGTTCGTCTGCCTTTTCATAAAAATAAGTCTTGTTGTCGTTGTCCTTCTCCTGTTCGTCTTCCTGTTCGTCTTCCTGTTCCATGACAACATCAGGGATTTCTTCTATATCAGAAATTTCTGTTTTCCCGCATCCGAAAATGCACACGGTGCAAGCCAGAATATATGTTGTTAAAATAATTTCTTTACTATGTTTCTTCACCATATTTTCCTCCCAAGTTTCTGCCTGCATCTATTGTACAAAACAAAAGCATCATTTTCGCATCAAAGTTGCATCATAGTTGCATCATTTTTCCTAAATTTACTAGAACATTTGTTCGTAAAATGTGAGACATTTTGATAAGAGTGTGGTAAAATGATTTTGAAAGGGGGTACAATCCCATGAAAGAACGCATTTATCTCTGCATTGACTTAAAATCTTTCTACGCTTCTGTGGAATGTGCGGAACGTGATTTAGACGCTATGACCACGAATCTGGTTGTTGCGGATATGTCGCGGACAGAGAAAACCATCTGTCTTGCCATTACGCCTGCCATGAAAGCGCTGGGTATCCATAACAGATGCAGAATTTTTGAGATACCTCCCCATGTAAAATATATTGCTGCAACTCCGCGGATGCAGCTCTATATTGACTATGCCGCCGAAATTTACAGCATTTATCTGAAATATATTTCCAAAGATGATATCCATGTATATTCCATCGATGAGGCTTTTATGGACGTAACGGATTATCTTAGCATGTATGGGCTTACCGCCAGAGAACTTGGGATAAAGATTGTCGGAGAAATTCACAGCAGACTCAATATTCATGCCACCTGCGGTATTGGCACAAATCCGTATCTTGCCAAAATCGCTCTGGATATCTCAGCAAAACATTCACCGGACTTTATCGGAGAACTAACCGAAGAGTCCTATCGACAGACACTTTGGCATCATAAGCCGCTGACCGACTTCTGGCGTGTCGGCGCCGGAACTGCCAAAAAGCTTACAGGTTACGGCATCCTTACAATGGAAGATATTGCCCGGGCGGACGAAGATTTTTTATATCACCTGTTTGGTATTGACGCGGAGCTGCTCATTGACCATGCCTGGGGGCGGGAACCTGTTACAATAGCCGATATCAAAGCTTATAAGCCCGACACAAACTGCCTTTCTTCCGGACAGGTTCTTGGCTGCGACTATCCTTTTGAGGACGGAAAGCTGATTGTCAAAGAAATGATGGATTTATTATGCCTTGATCTGGTAGAGAAAAAATTAGTTACCCGCTCCGTTACCTTACATGTCGGCTATGCGAACCGACTGAATGCTCCCTCGGCACATGGCACGGCATCTTTAAGTGATGAAACCAATTCCGACCTTTTATTGATACCCGCCGTTACGTCTCTTTATGAGCGTATTGTCAATCCGCAGATGCCAATCAAACGTATCAATATAAGCTGCAACAATGTCATACCGGAAGAATGTCACCAGTACAACTTTTTTACGGACGCAGCGGAACTTGAAAAAAACCGCAAAGTACAGGAAGCCGTCATTAGTATTAAGCATAAATTCGGGAAAAACGCAATTCTGAAAGGAATGAATCTTGAGGAACACGCAACTACTAGAGAGCGTAATCTGCAGATAGGAGGACACCGAAGTGGCGAAACGACCTAAAAATAAAATGCCTATAGCCGACAGAGCAAAACAGTTTATGCCCTTTGCCGCCCTAAAAGGTCTGCCGGAAGCTTTGGTGGCAAAAGAAAAAATCCTTGTTTCCAAAATTGAACTGTCCCCGGAAATGGCGGAGGAACTGGATTTAAAAATGCACGCGCTGAAACGCGGAAAAATGGCAAGTGTCGTGTATTTTTCGCAGAATGAATATATCAAAATATCCGGTATGGTTTCGCGGATTGACGAAACCAGCCGGATATTGCAGATTGTGAATACTAAGATAGACTTTGATGATATTTTAGATGTTGAAGCGGATATTGAAGTCTCAAATTGAGGTTTCAATTGACTTCATAGCAAAATTTATGTATAATTTTGTTACCATACGAGGAGGTATCAATATGCCAACTATCAAATCAAGCGCTGAACTCAGAAACAATTACAATGAAATTTCTACTTTTTGTCATAATTATTCTGAACCGGTATTCATCACTAAAAATGGTAAGGGTGACCTTGCTGTAATGAGTATTGAAGCCTACGAAGAACTTACAAGCCGTTTTGAATTATATGGTCTGTTAAAAGAGGGTTTAGATGATGTCGCCACAGGCAACACAAAGCCATTCTCAGAAGCAATGTCTGAAATAAGGAGCCGCCGCAAACAATGAGCTATACTATCCATATCACAAACGCCGCACAGCGCGATTTACTAAATGCAGCAGACTATATTGAATTTGTCTTAAAGAATCCAAAAGCTGCCGATCATCTTTTAGATGAAGCCGAAAAGCAGATTAACAGTCTCTCTGATTTTCCCCAAAAGTTTCGTCTGGTGGATGATCCGGTTCTATCATCGTGGGGTATCCGATTCGTTATTGTGAAAAATTATCTTGTTTTCTACATCATTGATAATGAGAAAAACTTGGTCATCATCATTCGCTTTCTATACCAAAAGAGCGATTGGCAGACCATTCTGCATCGGGGAATATCCCTTATCTGATTACTTTGGAATACTCCCGGCTCACTTTTACAAAATAGATAAGATTAATCATGATTCCGAATATCGTTGCAGCGGGTGCGGCAAGACCTATCATAGTAAGACTTGCGTCCGGCTGAATGCTCATAAAATACGACATGGGCAGACGCACGATAAAGGTTTGGGCAATGCCCTGCAGCATAACAAACAGCGTCTTGGAATGCCCGTTATAGTAACCGATAAAGCTGAACAGAATTGCCGTTACAACCGCTTCCGGTGCAAATCCCTTTAAATATTCTGCCGCACGGGCTATAACTGCCACATCACTTGAGAAAATTGCGGCAAGCAAGTCTCCACGTAAGAATGCAAAAAGGGTAATAAAAACACCGATACAACATCCGATAAGCATGCCTGTAAGCATTGCTTTTCTCGCCCGCTTCTCCTGTCCTGCACCTACATTCTGGGCAACAAAAGACGCCATTGACTGCATAAGCGCACCCGGCACCAGCATAACGAAACTTACGATTTTATTTGCTACACCGTAACCCGAAGAAGCATCCAGCCCTAGTCTGTTGATAAATGCGCATAGCGCCAAAAATGACAATTGCGTCATAATCTCCTGAAACGCAATCGGCGTTCCCACCTGAACGAATTTCCTGATTTCGGGATTGAAGCGGATATATTCTTTTTTCAGGGTAAAGGGAGGTTTCCGCTTTTTGATGATAATAAGAGATAAAATCACGCTGACTGCCTGCGCCATCACTGTTGCAAGCGCGGCACCCGCTACATTCCATTGAAATACTGCAACAAACAGCAAATCCCCTACAATATTCACAACACACGCAATGCCCACGAAAATCAGAGGCATATTAGAATCGCCGATTCCCCGGAAGATACTGCTGATTACGTTATAAGCAATGATAAAGAAAATTCCGCCGCCGCAGATGCGGACATATAATACCGTCAGATCCAGCGCTTCTTCCGGCGCCTGCATCAAGATTGCAAGCGGTCTTGCCAGTATCAGCATAACCACCGCAATAATACATGCCAACACCAAAAATAAACAGATTGCACCGCCTACAACCTGCCCCACTTTATCGGTTTTCTTTTCTCCCATATATTGCCCCATCACAACTGTAACGCCCATGGTAAGCCCCGTAATCGTAAAGGTAATCAGATTTACAATATTGCTTCCCGTCGATACGCCTGAAATTCCGGCTGTTGTTCCGAACCGTCCTACGACAAGTATATCTACCGCTCCGTACATTGCCTGTAGAATTAATGCGCCTAATATCGGAACCATAAACCGCAGCAGTTTGGATGTAATGCTTCCCTGCGTAAAATCATTTTTATTTTCTGTCATGTTTCCATCTCTCTTTTCAATTCTGCCGGCATACTCCTTGGTCCCCGGACCGCATATACGCCAAACTGTTTTATCCTCTCAAATGACCAGACTCCCGACTCGTACTTCTTTAAAAGCTCCAATTTCATCGCCTGCTTCAAAGTCAGGTTTTCATCCGAATACTGATAAGGAATATCGACTTCTATCGCCTTGCATTTATACAGGATGGATGAATACGGCGCCGCCACATACATATAAATAATATCACCTACATGGACATCACTGCTCTGCTTCCATCTCACAATGTCAGAAGCCTCAAATTCACCGACCACATCATAATATTTCGGGTTCGCCGGAATAATCCAATCCTTTGCTTCGGTGCGGTTTGACTTTTTTCTCTGTATAACGCCGCTTTTTGAAATACCGAGTACTCTGCAAATCTGCGCTTCCGCAGCGATAGGATATATCTCATTCATGTGGTTTACTATCCGCTTCCAAGACTCTTCGGGATTTTCTTTATAAGCGGAAGTTACGTAATCGTATCCCCAGAGATGCTCTGGTGTGGAATACCCTGCTATAGGCCAGCCATAGCTTTCACCTTTCTTATTCTGCCGCTGCCTGAAATCCCTCATGCAAAGATACATTTTCATTTCAAGGTCAGTGACGGTACCTTCAAAATTCTTTTCTCCGCCCTTCCCAAATCCGGCTTTCTGTTTTACCTCAAAGGAATACAATTCCGCATCCGCATTCTCCTCTGCAAAAAGATCCATAATCTTCTTTTGGCGCATAGAAGCTTTCTCATCATCCCAGAGAGCATCAAAATCATATCCGTCTCTCCGGTAATTGGCAAAGTACGGGAACCATTCCTTAGAAATGAATCCGGCCTTTTTGTCAAAAAACTTGCCATAAGCCACCTGCCCGCTCCTTGCAATTATCTCTCTCCACTCCCAAGGGTCGCGCTCAAGGTTTCCACTAAACCAATCTTCCGGCGCAGTCCTCTCTTCCAGCGAAAATCCCGGAATATCGTTCTTAAACAACGGCAGGAAACCGATTTCGTTAATATATGTAATTGCCTCTTCTACCGTATGGATGCACTCAGAATTTTTCATAGGACAGTTTCTTTCTCAATTCTTCCCTTAAATATTCATATCTTAAACGTTTTTCTTCCTTTGCAAAATGCACTTCTCTTGACTGAATCGGATTATCCTCATAAGAAAGCTCTTCATCACCAAACTGCTCACTTGTCAAATCAAATACACAGTCCCCTGCTACATTGTAACAATGGTAATTTCCGTCCGGTCTCAAGATGCCGTAAACATCCCCGCCAAAGACATCCTGTGCAAGAAATGCCGTGATGGAGCACTGTCCCAATGTCATATTTTCCTTAGTCCAGCTACCCCTCATTCTTGGCGCACAAGTATCGGCACACCATATTTCCGAAAGCAAATCATATAAATGCTTCGGATTTTTTATCTGCTTATACTCTTCGGCTGCTGCAGGCACATCCGCCCGCTCCCATCCGTAAAATTTATATTCTTTCATTTATTCCCTCTCCGTTACCAATTTTCTGAATTCATTTTCCAGTGGTTCCCAATCCGGATTTCTATCATCTTTCATAGAATCGACCAACGCCTTATAATAGGACAATTTTTCTTCAATATACCGGTTGATTTTCTCTATCTTCGGCGCTTTATCCGACTCGGACATCTTTACCTTTTTCGCCAGCAAATCCTCTACTGCGGCTTTCATATCATCTTCCAGCACCGCATCAACTAATTCATCAAACAATACCGGCGGAGGACTTTTCTTTTCCTCAATCCACTTGCATGCAAGAATCGGACGAAGCACATAAAAATACTTTTTGTACTTCACCATATCCTCCGTCAGGTATTCACGATAATTCTTATTCGCAGTACCGTAGTAATGATAAATCGCCGGCTTACATGCGAAATAATGCTGAGCCGTCTGACTGTACAAGTTCTTCCATACATCGGTTGTATAATAAACTACCGGTGAATTGCTCCACTCGAATAATGTCGCATTGGATTTGTGAAAATGCTGCAATGCCTTTTTCAAATCCCATCCATTGATATCAAGCACCTCATTGAGTTCCCAGTCAATGAAATCCTTTGTATCCCTTAACGACAAATAGAAATTTCTATCCCTGACATAAATAAATCTTACGTCATAATCACTGTCCGGAGAAGCAAAACCCCACGCCCTGCTGCCGGATTCAATCACATGCAAAACCTTAATATGCTCTTTTTCTTCAATCTCTTTTATTTTTAACAGAACCAACTGCTCGATTTTTACTTCAAAATCCTCATATTTCATCACGAATCACTCTTTCATTTATCGTCATCACCAGTTCCTGAACTTTTGCCATATCAGGTTCGTCCGGTAAATCCGTATTCTCTGCTGCGTAATGCAGTTTCTTCTCAAAATCCGACAACATATCGTAAAAACTCTCATGGAATGTTCCGTCTTCTTTCTGATATTTTCCAAAACGGATATCCATAAGAAGAGCATGTTCTTTCTCTCTGTAGGTATTTATTTCACCTTTTTCCAGAATATCCAATGCCATCATAAAAAGCCTTATCAGATGCATCGCATGCTTATTCAGATGCAAATCATCTTTCTTCTTATTACGCTTTCCGATTTTCTCATAATCACGGACAACATTCGCCATCGAATTCCACATGCCGCAATAATCCCGTAACGGATAATGTGTCATATTGGCATTCACGAATATTTCGGTTTCCAGTTCCGGATTCACTGCCTTATCAATAAAAATCTCCAGACTTCCGTTCTCAAAATGCTTAAAATGATTGTTAAAATCATGCATTGCATTCTTTACCGAATTGAATATGTGCTGCTCCTTCTCGTTCTGCGGAAATGTATCTCTGGCGAGCGCATTCTGCAGTCTGCGAAGCTGTGCATCCGCATATCCGCCAAAGGAATTGATTGCACGTTTGGAAAGAAAAAGTTTTTTATTCGCTAAAAGCATCTTTCCAATATCATTAAGATACAAGTAGTGCTCCGGATTCAGCCCCAAAAGTTCTATCGTATTTGGATTGCAGCTTAGCAAAAGCGTAATGATTTTATTGAACGCATAAATTACCGTATCGGTATTCTCATCCACATACTGTTCAAACGCAGTAAGTCCAATCAAATCCGATTTCTGATTCAGCGTAATACCCCTGATATCAATATCACTGGTGTCAATGTCAGTGCCGTAGGAATAGCTTCCGGCAAGACCAAGTAAAATCACATGCTTCCCGAGATGCTCATTGGTTTTTATAAAATCATATTCTGTTTGTTGTAGAATCGTTTGATATTTGTCTTTTTGCATGTTAAACTTAGTTCTTATTCTCCCGAAGGCACAATCGCCGCTGAGGAATCTCCTTTTTGCGCCTGTGCAATAACTGCCACTGTCAGTTTCTTAAAATTATCTCCCGACTGGCTTGCTCCCGATATCGCATCTATCTGCCCTTCTTTCTGCCCGTCTACCAACTGCTGTGCATACTCTCTGGCATACTTGTTGGGATACATTCCGCTCTCCGATTTTGTCATCATATTACGCATGTATTCATTGTCCCATGCCTTAATAAAACCGTTCTCATCTTTTGCATTGAACTCTACTGAAATAATCTGATCGTTTTTCACATAAATGCACACATATTCTTTCCATCCGTATGAAAAATCAGACATCTCTGCCGTATAGTATCCGTCCTTCATCTGACCTGCGCCGCAGCCGTTCAAAAATAAACACAAACTTAAGCCTGCTGCTGCCAAATAAATTTTTCTGCTTCTCATGCCTTTTCCTCCCTCAATGTAACTGCTGCCACTACTTGTTCCAATTCCTGTGCCTGCTGTAAAGACCTGGCTGCCGTTTCATCTGCCCTCTCCGATATTTCCTGATTGGCTCCTGCCACTTCCAATACCTTTTGTATCTCCTCGGTCACTTGGGCAACTGCCTCCTTCTGTTCTCTCGCAATCACTTCAATCTGGTTAGAAACACCATGGAACTCTTTGGTAACTTCATAGATTTCCTTGAACGATTCCTCCGTTTGCCGTGCCGTTTTCATACCGGTATCAATGGAAGCACTTGCCTGAGATATCATATCTTCCGTCTGCTGTAAAGCCCCTGCAGTTTGTTCTGCCAGCGTTCCAATCTGCTGTGCCACGACGCCAAATCCCTTTCCTGCTTCTCCGGCACGTGCCGCCTCAATTGATGCATTTAACGACAGCAGGCTGGTTTCCTCGGATATGTCGGAAATTATACGGCTGATATTGATAATTTCCTGCATACTGGAATAAATATTTTCCATATCTGTCATCATGCTGTCCATCTGCGCTTTTCCCTGATCCACTTTTTCCTGCGCACCTTCGGCAAAATGCTTTACATTGGAAGCGCTCTTATCTATCTGACCGATATGGTCAACAATCACATTAACACTGCCGCGTAACCGGTTCAGCGTTTCTTCCTGCTCCATGGAACCGTCGTATAACCGCTTTGCATAATCCGATACTTCTGAAGAGTTCCGATTAATTGCCTCCGAAGAATTTTGAATCTTACGCATCGTAAGGTTTAAGGAATCCGTAATCCGCTCCAATGCCTCCCGCATTGCCACGAAATCACCGGCAAAACTATCCGGTACTTCCTGAGCATAATCACCATGTGAAAGATATTCCAAACAATTCCCCAACGCCTCTATGTAATGGTCAATGTTAACGACCGTTTTCGCCAAGGCTTCCGTCATAACCTGCGCTTCGTCACCGGTTTCGGCAATCTCAACAGGCTCCTTTAAATTTCCCTCCGCCAGAGAAGACATTCTATTTGTGGCAAGCGCCAGAGAATCCGAAATTTTACTGCTCATTTTCCCGCTATAGGATATTGCCCACATTACCAGCAAAACGCATAGTACAATACAAACAGCCGTTGTCACCACAATGATACCCAGATAGTCGGAATAAGGAGCATCAATCACCATCGTCCAGTTCGTTCCCGCCACGGGGGAATAAGCTATGTAATGATAAGAATGACGTATCATTGTACCGCCCGCCCCCGTTTCAAACCTTAACATTGCATCAAATATTTTATTATTCTGTCTGGAGCCGTATAAGTCATAAATATTGTTATGCTCTTCCATGCGTGCGGTCTGCCGGTCTGCAATAATTATCCCGTCCTCGTCCAACATGTAAGCATTTCCGTTTGCCCCGACATTTATATTTCCAAGCACATCATTCAAAATATCATATTTATAACTTCCGATCAGATAAGCATAGACCTCTTCGTCTTTTTTCAAAGGCCCGCCTACCTCCATCTGCCAGATTTCATTTTCATACACAGGCTCTCCAATAGCAATGTTATTCGTCTTTGTCATCGCCTGATACTGCTTACGCTCTGCTACCGATTGCGGCGCTGTTTCGTCACCAAATAACTTTATACCGTTTTCATCATAAACGGCAAGCCAGACAAATTCAATTCGCTGCTCCCGCTCCTCCAGAATATTCTGTTTTTCCGCTATATCCGCGTTCTCATCCATCAGAATTTCCTCCAGA
>CAMWMM010000079.1 GCA_947175285.1 uncultured Lachnospiraceae bacterium | reverse complement strand
CATAATTCTACATATCTTTTCAATGCACAGAATCGATACAACAATTCCATATCTTTGCAAGTATCTTCTATTGGTCCATATAAGTCTCTCCATTTTAAATGTTTTCTATTTAACAAATCAATCATTCGACTAAATTCACAAGGAAATATACCATTTCGCAATTCCTGATCAGATAACTGTAAACCGCCATTATTCAGATTTGTAAATATTTTATGTAAGGTGACATCCTTCATTTCCTGATTAGCAATTTTTATCTCCACAACAGGGATTGTTATATAATCTATCTTTCTTCTTATCTCAACCGGAAGTTCTTGATAACTAATATCACATCGTTCATTTCCAATATTCATATAAAAATGTGTCGGCTCAATATCATACTGGGATTCTAATGCTTCCTCAAAGTTCTTCACATTATCCAAATTCAATTCACGATAGTCAAATCCACCCTCCCGGCTATTTCTAAAGAACTTTCCTATGAAATAAAAATATAAGCTCATCACACGCTGCTGACCATCCAGAATTTCAAGCTGACCTTTTTCATTTCGGAATGTATAAATAGGCGGAATCGGCAAATCGCGTATCAACGAAGCCGCCAATTCCTCTACCTGTTCTTTTGACCAACGATATTTGCGCTGATATTCAGGTATTACAAAAAGATTTTCATGCACGCCTTCTACAAGGGACTTAAATCCCATATCCGTTTTATACTGTTGTATACTAATGTGATTATAAATATCAAGCAACGATGTATCCATAATAAAATCCTTTCATTATTTAAATATATATTATCTCATATTACCAAACATCTATTCAACAATGTTAGAAACTATAATCATACGACCTCTCACTTTTATTTTTCCAAGTCTTGTTACCCTCTCCTACCTACGACATTTTTTTATATTATAATCTATTCAATATTATCCATGCAACCAGTTTTCCTAAAAATGGATAAGCAAAAATGCCCATCTAACCTTTAAAATCCCCCATAATATTGCATGTGAATCCCCATCATGTAAATATATCTTCCGGCATACTCCCATCATAAAAACATCTTGACTTTTTATGTTATGCAAGTATAATTGTATACAATCATCCAGATGATAAATGCATAGAAAGGAGCATGATTATATAATGAAAGAAATACGATACAATCAGCATACGCATCTACTGGAGGAAAACCAGTATATCTACGGACTGCAGGATGTGGAATCCCCTGAGTTATTCAGAGAAATTTTCCCATATGATATGGTTCCCAAGATTACTTACAACCACCGTCATGTGCCGATTAATATGCCGGAGGAAATCTACATATCAGATACCACATTCCGTGACGGGCAACAGTCCAGAACGCCTTATACGGTTGAGCAGATTGTTAACATATATAAGATGCTGCATAAATTATCCGGACCAAACGGAATCATCCGGCAGAGCGAATTTTTCGTTTATTCGCAGAGAGACCGGGACGCGATTGAAAAATGTATGGAACTCGGATATGAATTTCCGGAAATTACAACATGGATTCGTGCCACCAAAGAAGATTTTGCGCTGGCAAAAAGCATGGGTATCAAGGAAACCGGTATTCTCGTAAGCTGCTCCGACTATCATATTTTTAACAAAATGGGACTGACAAGAAGTCAGGCTATTGATAAATATCTGCGGGTTATTAAAGAATGTCTGGATGCCGGACTGCGTCCGCGCTGCCATTTTGAAGATATTACCCGTGCTGATTTCTACGGATTTGTCATTCCTTTTGCCATAAAACTTAATGAACTTTCCGAAGAATATCAGATTCCGATTAAAATACGTGCCTGTGATACACTGGGACTTGGCGTTTCCTATCCCGGCGTTTCTCTTCCGCGAAGCGTTCCCGGCATTATTTACGGTCTGTCCCATTATGCCGGAATTTCCAGTGACATGATTGAATGGCACGGACACAATGACTTCTATAAAGGAGTTGCAAATGCTTCAACAGCATGGCTTTACGGCGCATCAACCGTCAACTGTTCCCTGCTCGGCATCGGAGAACGTACCGGAAATGTTCCTTTAGAGGCAATGGTTTTCGAATATGCTTCATTCAAAGGCTCTTTTGACGGTATGGAACCGACTGTCATTACCGATATTGCCCGCTATATCGCGGATGATACCAATTATGACATTCCTCCCATGACCCCGTTTGTCGGTGATAACTTTAACCTGACCAAAGCAGGAATCCATGCGGACGGCTTACTCAAAGATGAAGAAATTTACAATATTTTTGACACCAAAAAGCTGTTAAACCGCCCGCCGCTTGTCGCTATCAATAATATTTCCGGCGTGGCAGGCATCGCGTACTGGCTGAACCAATACTATAACAATACGGAAGAAAATATGATTTCCAAAAAAGACCCGTTAGTTACATATATCAAAAAATGGGTAGACGAGCAATATGCCGGAGGGCGGATTACTTATATCACAACCTCTGAAATGCTGTCTTTAGTTGAAGAATACCGGACACAGAATAATTCATGAAAGGATTGCAGAAAAGTTATAAATACTATAATATATAATAGAAGCTGTGAAAATGAATAAAAACGGGCTTCAATGCGGTGGCAATTCACCCCTTATTTTATTCATTTCCCCAGCTTCCAATTATCTATTAATAGTGAATAAAAGAAAACGAGGTATGATTATGACAACAAATGAAAAGGCTTTAAAGCTTCATGAAGAGTGGAACGGCAAACTGGAGACAGTTTCCAAAACCCCGGTTAAAACGAGGGAAGATTTGGCGCTTGCCTATACACCGGGCGTAGCAGAACCATGTAAGGTAATTGCAGAGGATACGGATGCTGCCTATACTTATACATGGAAAGCCAATACTATCGCTGTTGTTTCCGATGGAAGCGCCGTTCTCGGTCTCGGCAATATCGGTCCCCATGCCGCTATGCCTGTCATGGAGGGAAAAGCTGTTTTATTCAAAGAATTCGGCGGTGTCAATGCCGTTCCCATCTGTCTGGACACACAGGACACAGAGGAAATTATCAAAGCTGTAACTTATCTTGCTCCGGGCTTTGGCGGCATCAACCTTGAGGACATCAGCGCACCGCGTTGTTTTGAAATAGAAGAAAGACTGAAAGCAACATTGGATATTCCCGTATTCCACGATGACCAGCACGGTACGGCAATCGTTGTGCTTGCCGGTACAATTAATGCACTGAAAGTCGTAGGAAAGCAAAAAGAAGACTGTAAAGTAGTCGTAAACGGCGCAGGAAGCGCAGGAATCGCCATTACAAAACTGCTGTTAAGTTATGGTTTTAAAGATATTATCCTGTGCGACAGCACCGGTATTGTCAGCAAATCCAGAAATGATTTGAATAAAGTAAAACAGCAGATGACAGAAGTAACCAATTTAAAGAATGAATCCGGCACACTGGCGGACGCGCTGAAAGACGCTGATATTTTCATAGGCGTTTCCGCTCCGAATGTTGTAACGCCGGAAATGGTATCTTCCATGAAAAAAGACGCCATCCTTTTTGCCATGGCAAATCCGGTTCCCGAAATTATGCCTGATGTTGCAAAAGCTGCAGGTGCGCGCGTAGTCGGTACAGGTCGTTCCGACTTCCCGAACCAGATTAACAATGTTGTCGCTTTCCCCGGCATTTTCAAAGGAGCGTTGGAAGGCAGAGCAAAACAGATTACGGAAGAAATGAAACTTGCTGCCGCACTTGCCATTGCAGCGCTTGTACCGGATGAAGAATTAAATGAAGACAACGTTATGCCGGAAGCTTTCAATCCGAAAGTGGCACAAACGGTTGCCGATGCGGTAAAAGCACATATCCGTCCATAACAGATAAGAAAGGCGTACAAACCATTATGGTACAGGACTCTATGAATCAGGACGTATTAATATTCTTTAAATTAATCGTCCTGTACATGTTAAATCGGGCTGCTTTTCCCATTACCAAAGCACAGGTTGCAGAATTTATCCTGGAAAAAGAATATATGGACTTTTTAACATTACAGCAGGTTTTTTCCGAACTGACAAGTTCAGAAATGATAACGGCTAAATCTGTCCGCAACCGTACACATCTTGCAATTACAGAGCAGGGACGGGAAACACTGTACTTTTTTCAGAGCCGTATCAGCAGTACAACAAAAGAAAAGATTGACTCATTTTTTCGTGAAAATGAATTACAGATGCGCAATGAAGTCTCCATACTCTCTGACTATTACAAATCCACGTCCGGAGAGTATGAGGCGCATTTAAGCGCTACGGAAAGAAATGTCCGGCTTATTGATATTACCATATCGGTGCCGGACGAAGAAACCGCCTCTTCTATCTGCGATAACTGGCAGAAAAAGAATCAGGCGGTCTATCAGCGTTTAATCGAAGATTTATTCTAATGATTTCCAATGATTTCACTCCAACTGGAAATTCCTATTATTTTCAGCGCAAAATCTGTATAGGTCGATGACTCTGCGGTATCTACGTACTTATAGGCGTTATAGATGGACTTATGTCCTCCGCCCAAAGTATTGATGCCAAGCGCCAGACCCTGGTTTACTTCCTCGGTGGCGTCCGTTTCTCTGGAAAAGAGCATACTGTCAATATACCTGTTCGCTTCTATGACTTTATAGGCGTAAACAAACGATGCCGCCTGCAAATCCTGTCCCTGCGAAGAAGTATATCCCATCTCGCTTAATATCACATGACGCACCTGTCCGGAATCCGTCAGAAATTCCTCTTTTTGTAAGTAATTCGTCAACACATGAATATTACGGATGGAAATAACCGGCGTTGTCTCGGAATCCAGTATGTAAGTGCCTGCCTTTCCTGACGTACTCCAGGCTTTCGGACTTGTCAGCGGATAATTATAAGGATGCTGTGCCATATCCCAATCGATATTGCCGCCTCTTTTTATATTGCGGTTAAACTCATCGACAATATCTTTCGCCGCATATCCGCTGTTGGAATACAAACTTTTTCCCCACTGCTGGTCTATGGAAATATAGACTCTGGCATTTCCGTTAATACTCTTTATCGCATTGTAGAAAACGCGGAATGCCTTAGCATATTCGTCTACGTAACTTTCCGTATCCATATACTGAATATAGTTCCATTCGCTTCTGGCATTAATTTCATTGCCTATGACCCAGTTCATAATAGTGCCGTTTCCGCTGCCGGAGTAGCGGCTTGCTAAAAATGAAGCGACTGCCGCAATATATTCCACGCCCCCTGCCTCCGCCGCATTAAATGCATAATAAGGCGCACGTCCGCCGGAACGGGCAAGCGGATGAATGAGTTCCATTGTATTATAAGACATATCATTCAGGATAACCGCCGTTGTGGTAATGCCCTTTCTGCTAAGCGATGAAAAAACGTAATCGTATTCCGCAATGATCTGTCCGTTAAAGGCATAACTCTTTCCGTTATAAGAATAATAGACCGTCGGATAATACTCATTGCTTGTCTGTCCGATAATCCTGCTTAACGGAATATTATAAATAGCATGTTTGACGCCCAAGTCCTCCAGTTCCGAACCAGCCAGCTTTTCAGGGTCTACTAACAGCCCTTTCTTGGAATTCGTAGCGATAAATGAAGGATTATATCTGGCAATCGCCTCCGGATTCGTAATATATTTGGGTTCGCTGATTGCCACAAATTCCCCGTCTTTACGTACTGCTACCACAAACTTAGAAAAAAGTCTTGAACTGACTGTATTGTAGTTGAGATTGACCGAGAAAGTCAAATCAACATCCTTTTGGTCTTCCACAATGTATTCCTCACCTGACAATGCCGTCTGGTAAGTTTTTTCCTCGAAAAGATAATAATAACCGTCATCACTGATAGCAAGTCCCGGCGCCGACATCGTTACATCAATTTTGCCTGTCTCACTGTTGATAACACAGCTTTCTATCGTGGCAAAATCCGCCGTGTTGCTCTCCGTCAGCTCTATTTCCGGCGGTCTGTTGTGAATGCCTTCTATCATATAACGCGCTGCATCTGCTAAGGCTCTGGCAGCATCTTTACCGGCATTTTGCCGAAGCTGTTCTTTCATCCGGTCTCTCTTATGCTGCGTCTGGCTGTATTCGGCAAGTTCTACCGCCTCCATATGTACCATTGCTTCTATCGCCGCATTTTCAGCATTTGTCCGGTTTATCCTGTTCCGGATTTGAACGAAAGTGACAGTGGAAATAACAGCCACTACGAGTACTGCCGCAATGGAAACAGGTATCCATACTTTCCTTTTTTTCGCTGCTTCGACTTTTTCTTCCGGCGTTTCCTCTACCGTAAGCGTCTCTTCTACTTTAATCGTCCGCTCCACGGAACCTGCATCGTTTACCACAACAGATTCTTCAATTTTGATTTCCTCTTCCAGAATGTTTCCCTGCCTGGCTTCGAGCTTCATTTTTGCTTTCCGCTCTTTTATCAGCTTCTTTAAGCGCGCCTTCTTTTCTTTATTCTGACGTTTCTTTTCTTTTATTTCTCTCTTAGTTTCTGCTTTTTTTTCTTTATCAACGTCTCTTTTTCGCAGCTTTTTTTTCCGGTTGTCCGTTGCATTATTTTGACTCATGCGCAGTTTCTTCCTTTATACGTTTCATATGTTCCTTAATTTTCACTTCATATCCGTTGCCGGATGGACGATAAAATTCCCGTCCGTTTAATTCATAAGGCAGATATTGCTGACTGACATAATGATTCGGATAATCATGTGCATATTTATAACCCGTTCCATGCCCGAGCTTTGCGGCTCCCTTGTAATGTGCGTCCTGCAAATGCACCGGAATCGGCAGATTACCGGTCTGCTCTACTGCCTCCATTACTTCAAAAATCGCCTGACTGCAGGAATTGCTCTTAGGTGCACAGGCAACATAAGCTGCTGCATGCGCTAAAATAATCTGTGCCTCCGGCATACCCACTCTTTCGACCGCAAGCGACGCACTGACTGCCACAGTCAACGCATTAGGGTCTGCATTCCCGACATCCTCCGAAGCGCATATCATAATTCTTCTTGCAATAAAGGTAACGCTCTCCCCCGCATACAGCATTCTGCCTAAATAGTAAACCGCAGCATCCGGGTCCGAACCTCTCATGCTTTTAATAAATGCCGATATCGTATCGTAGTGGCTGTCTCCCGACTTATCATAGCGGATGACCCTCTTCTGAATACATTCCTCCGCTACCGCCAGCGTGATATGTATTTTGCCGTCTTCGCCACGCTCTGTTGTCATAACGCCGAGTTCGACCGCATTCAAAGCATGTCTGGCATCCCCGCCTGAAAGCTCCGCAAGGAATTCTACG
This sequence comes from uncultured Lachnospiraceae bacterium, assembly GCA_947175285.1. The sequence goes on along the minus strand of CAMWMM010000079.1, from coordinate 5,811 downwards.
GCGTCTTCCTCAATAACGGCGTCATAAGCCCCCATGCCTTTGTCTTTATCATACACCGCCCGCATGAGCAATGTTTTAATGTCTTCTTTTGACAGGGGTTTCAATTCAAAGATAATGGAACGGGACAGTAACGCTCCGTTGACTTCAAAATACGGATTTTCCGTTGTTGCACCGATTAGAATCAGTGTCCCGTCTTCTACAAACGGCAGCAGATAGTCCTGCTGTCCTTTATTAAAACGATGGATTTCATCAATGAACAGAATGGTCTTTTTGCCGTACATGCCGCTTATGTTCTTCGCCTGCTCCACTACGGCTTCCATGTCTTTCTTGCCCGCCACAGTCGCGTTAATCTGCGTAAACTCCGCACTGGTCGTATTGGCAATAACTTTGGCAAGCGTTGTTTTACCGGTTCCGGGAGGTCCGTAAAAGATAATGGAACTGAGTTTGTCCGCCATAATCGCACGGTAAAGCAGCTTATCTTTTCCGATAATATGCTGCTGCCCTACCACCTCATCGAGCGTAACAGGCCGCAGTCTCGCCGCAAGGGGAGACTCTTTTTCCATGTTCGTATTTCGCATATATTCAAATAAATCCATGCCGGTTCACGCTCTCATCCTGTTTTCTTCTATCCAATCTTTACGCGTATCTCTTATATCTTAACATTTTAAAGGAAGAAGCGCAAATACAATATTTAGTAGTTATAGCCGTTACTCTACCGTGCTTTTTCTCCTTCATTAGAAAAGCTGCGCTTATCCACTATCTCTGCCGTACTTTTATCTATTGTGATAATCCGTATGTTAACATTTATATTTTCCTCGCCCGTTACTGTATAGAGTTCTTCATTATCTAAAAACACTCCATAATCGCCTGTTTCTGACATAAACAGACTAAACTCCCCCATCGCCGTCATTTCATGACTTCCAGATTCATGAAAATTTTCAAAACAAACCGCCTGTCTTCCCGCTTCCTGTATCACAATAAAGTCTGTATTTTTCGTAATTTCACTACTGTTTACTCCCAGGTTCTCAAACAGATGAATATAAGAATCATAGTTCCAAACTAAAGGGTCATTAATCTCAACCACTACCGAATAGTTCTTATCCGCCAAAAGCATCAGATAATTATCCAATGACTCTACCATTCTAAGATTACTTATCTTGTATTCCGCGTAATCCGCATAATCTGTGTACCAGTCACTATATACTATATTTTCCCTTTGATCTGATATGGAATAATGCTCCATTATATACTGTCCCAGGTAATCCGTCACTTTTTTTGCTCCTGAAGGATTTAAGTGGTCATTGTCATAATAATCAGTTTCCCTGCTTACAATATCCATATCCAGAAAATTAATATAATTTACACCATATCTCTCTGCAATATCATATACACGATTTGCCTCTCTCTGTGCTTTTTCTCCTGCCGGAAATGGAAGATATGTAAGTAAAACATCAATTTCTCTATTCTGACAGTCTTGAATCATTTTTTCGAGATATTCAACAGATATGGTATCTTCCTCCAGTTTACTTTCCGCCGGAATTTTGTCTTTCCTTTCAGGAATCCGTACCGCAATTCTTGATTCTGCACCTTTTTCTTTTCCAGCTTCCGGTTGAAAATCAACTTCTTCCAACTCATTCCAACGGCTATGATAGACAGTGTAATTCCATAACAGTTCCATCCGGTTTACAACCCTTTTATTATTGTCTGTGTCGGTTTCTTCCTCCTCTATTTCCATCTCCATTAAATCAAACACCGCATTAACCTTGGTTTTACTCAGTGGAAATGTATCAAACACGGAATGAGTATGTGAAAAATCCGGAACTATTTTACTTGTATCAGATAACATATAACAGTCAACAACTATCAATTGGGGAGATGTATAATCAAACGCATTCTCCATTACCCAATAGGACGTAGCCAACCGATTTCCATGTCCCCCAAAATTATAAGATACGATTCCGTAATCGTTCCAAAGTTCCATTGGAAAAATACCATTAATAACATGGCTTGACCCCATAAACAAAACATCAAAGTCTGCCTCCTGCTTGAAAAACGCCGCATACTTTAAATCACTGCTTTTGCGCTCCATTAAATCAGTGGAATATCTTAGAGACATTATGATAAGCCCCAATGTTATAATACATCCTATTACCGCTTTTATTCTTCCATTCTGATTCCTCATAACTCCCCCCCTTAAAACTGAAAATATATAAAATTAGCTTCATTGTACTGTGTTCCCCATATTCCAAAAGTCAAAATACTCCAAACTGCAAATGCAATAAAAATCCAACGAAACCAATCATCCTGTTTTACAATCACATTTCTTATCTGAATTCCTTTATATTTGCAGCAATCAGCAAATAAAAGAATTCCCATGCATAAAAGCATCAACCAGAAATTCTTACTGTCAAGCCCACACTGATACAGAGAGCCGTCTAATAAAATCCAGGGATTTTTCACAGTGATCATATGCTTAATAATTCTTAAAGCATTTATTCCATCAGCCCTAAAGAATATCCAAGAAAAGTCCACCAACAGAAAGGTTGCTGTCATATGTAAAAGTCTATGCCCTAATGATTCTCTGTGGAGTCCAAACATCGAAACAGCTTTATTACGCACAGGCGCTAATATCTCCCCTGCAACCTGATAAAATCCATTGATTCCTCCCCAGATAACATAGGATAAATCCGCTCCATGCCATAATCCGCTGACTAGAAATACTATCATTTTATTAATATATTTTCTGATTTTCCCTTTGTGCCCCCCCCAAGTGGAATATACAGATAGTCCTTGAACCATGATGTCAAAGAGATGTGCCACCTTCTCCAGAACTCAGCCACCGAAACGGACAAATATGGTGCGTCAAAATTTTCCATCAGCTGAACGCCCAGGATTTTTGCAGCTCCCATAGCAATTACAGAATATCCATAAAAATCACAGTATATCTGTATCGCAAACAGTAAGGTCGCAACAAGCAGATATGTGCCTCCATAAGTCTCAAAATCTGCATACACCGTATCCACAAACACAGCTATCCTGTCAGCCAGAACAATCTTTAGGAAAAATCCCCATAACATTAAAAGAAAGCCTTCTCTTGCCCTGTCAAAATCAAATTTCTGTGGATTATCCAGCTGCTTTAACAGATTTTTTGACCGTTCAATCGGTCCCGCCACTAACTGCGGGAAAAAAGAGACAAACAATGCGTAACGGAAAAAATTCTTTTCCGCATATATTTCATCTCTGTAAACATCCATTGTATAGCTGAGCGCCTGAAAAGTATAGAAAGAAATTCCAACCGGAAGTATAATATCAAACTCCGGTACATGCAATTCGATATGTATGCTGCGGAAGACACCGCTCACAATGGAAAATGCAAAGTTGATATATTTAAAATAAAACAGTATTACTAAATTTAAAGTAAAGCTGAGAGCAACGACAATCTTCTTATATTTCACCTTACGGATATCATCCCATGACATATGCTTGATTTGTTCCATCAAAAGGCCGCTGGCATATGTGATCACAGTAGAAAAAAGAATCAGGAGCGCATATTTTGCATTCCAGCACATATAAAAATAATAACTGGCAATAAGCAGCCAAAACTGTTTTGCTTTTTCAGGCAGGATAAAATACACCAATACAACGATTGGGAAAAAAATCATAAATTCCATTGAATTGAAAAGCATGGCAACTATCTCCTCCTTTTTACTGCCGTCAGACTACCATAATATAATATAAATCAACGTCAGCGCCAGTCCGATGCCGAACATCAAAAGTCCGAACGAAAGACTTCTTTGGATAATCATAAAGCTCTCTCTGAAATCCTCCACACCGGCTGCTGTCAGATGCACAAAATCCGTATGTGTCGGGTGTTTTCTGCCCCACAGACGATTGCGGACAGCCTGCCAGAAATTCAATATTCTTCCTATAAACGCAGTAAAAGCATTGCCCTCTCTTCTTTCATACGGTAGCGGAGAATCTTTGTATAAAGTCTTTCGCAGAAAAACGACAATTGTGTCAACTGCACTGTCACAAACTCTGCACGCAATACCGCATACCGTTGGAAGAAAGACAAGCAATATCGGTCTGTAAATTAAATTTTCCATATCCAGCCACTTCGGCCAGGCGTTGATATATTCTTTCTTACGCATAAGAAGTTTTCGTATTACAAAAACATATACCACTGCGCCGATAGCAATAGAAATCGCCGCACCTTTCAGATTCTCAAGGCTGAAATATTCTATTTCATGTTTGGAAGCCGAACGGTACATGAAATCCATAAAGTATTCGCCGAAAGCTGCAATCCGCTCCATGAGCGCATGTGGGAAAAGACCCCACAAAAGCAGCGCAAACGCGCTTACCGTCAGCGCAAAACCGCTTTCTTTATTCATATAGTGTCTGTTTTCGTCATACTGCTTTTGTTTTGCTTCATCTTCATTTTTTTCTACAAATATTGCTGCAAAAATTTTCGTCATATAGGCCACTGTCAGACCGCCGCTTATTAAGAAGATAACTTCCACCGCTTTCAGCAGACTTCCGCCGCCGTATGCCAGAATACTCTCATGCAAAAGTGTTTTACTGATATAACCGCCGAAGAACGGAACACCGCCGATTGCCAGCGCACCGATTAAGAAAATTATTTTTAATAACGGCTTTTTCCGCCCATACCCTCTTATTTCATTCAGATTAAGCGCGTGTGTATTCATAAAGATAACACCCGCTGCCATAAACAGAACCAGTTTAATCATCGAATGATTTATCATATGCAAAAATGTTCCGTGAATGGCATGTATCATCACGGCAGGATTCTCCATATGCGAAATGAGTCCATTTTGGGAAATGCCAACCAGATTTTTATCTCCTAAAAGTCCCTGCATACCGATACCGATCAGAATAAACCCAATCTGCGACATGGAAGAACAGGCTAACGTCCTTTTTAAGTCGATTGAGAAGACCGCTAACAGCGCACCGCCGAACATCGTAATCACACCAAGCGTCAGAATCAGCGCTCCCCATCTGCCGTCATATAAAAACAGATGACAGCTCAGTATTAAAATACCGAAAACACCGGTTTTTGTCAAAATACCGGATAACAGTGCCGAAGCCGGCGCCGGTGCAACAGGATGCGCCTTGGGCAGCCATATATGCAATGGAAATGCGCCTGCTTTGGCTCCGAAGCCGATCAACATACACACACCCGCAGCATACAGTTTCATCTGACTGCCTCCGTTCTGATAAGTACTGACCAAATAAACCCATGCCTGCTGATGTATCGCATAAATACCTACCGTGCCCAGTTCATAATAAAGCATAAAGATACCCATTAACATCACCAGACCGCCGATAATAGCAACCCCAAGATAAGTAGCCGCCGCTTTCAAAGAGATTTGTGTCTCTTCCTGTGCAACCCACACATAGGAAGTAAAAGACATAATTTCAAAAAAGATAAACAACGTATATAAGTCGAACGAAAGAAATACTCCCATTGTTGCCCCAAGCGTTGCAAGAAAGAACAGATAATAACGGTTTTTATTTTTATGATGCTCCATATACTCCCTCGAAAGAATCGTCGTCATCATCCACATAAAAGCCGCAATCATCACATAAACCTTCCGGAACCCATCTATCTGCAGACCCAATCTCCATCCACAGATCCCATAAATAACACAACGGTCATTAACTCCCTCTCCATTCCCGACATTTGTCAAAAATACCGTAAGCGTAATCAAAAACTCACTCACCACAACAAAATCCGCAAAAAAATCTCTTACCTTCCCGCTCTTACGCCCTATCAGCCCGGAAACAACCGCC
>CAMWMM010000078.1 GCA_947175285.1 uncultured Lachnospiraceae bacterium | reverse complement strand
TGTGATCGGCATGGTAAAGCAGCTTACACAGCGGTACAATTATAAAGGGATGTCCTGTACCCTGCCGGAATTAAAGAAATATGTCCGTTTTGACGGGGCAAAAAATATCTTTGGCTCCCTGTGCGTCACCACGAAAGGCGGAATTCCGGTAAAGATCGTGTTTGTACGCAACCGCAATAAAAAGAGCGAGTGCCTGTATCTGTTAAGTACCGACTGCAGCCTGTCGGATGCGGAGATTGTACGTATTTATGGCAACCGATGGTCGATTGAATGCTTTTTCAAAGCATCAAAATCTTTTTTAAAACTCGGCACTGAATTCCAGAGCCGCACCTATGATGCCATGGTGAGCCACACAGCGATCGTATTCACCAGATATACCATACTGGAATGGATACGGCGCAATGAAAATGATGAGAAAACCTATGGCGAACTATTCTTCATGTTATGTGAAGATATCCAGGACATGGATTTCACAAATGCATTGCAGAGCCTTATGGCTCTGTTTGTGGAACATATATCTGCTTTATCAGCAGATATCACAGCCTGCATCAAAAGTAAAGTGACCGAATGGATGAACTCACAGTCCGCATTTATACAGACTTTGTTTGGAAATATCTGCTGGGAAAGTTGAGTTAATTATTATGTCCGTAATATAGGAGATTCTATTGAACAGCAGATTAACGGAGCCTTTGATGAAATGGAATAACGACTGGCATTGGTGGGATTGACATTTGCTGTTCCAAGTGGATGCTATAGCTTATATTTCCCCAGCTTCATAACGCTCTATCTTCTCAATCCTATCCTGCGGCATCTCTTATGTTACTCTAATTATTCTTCATATATTCCGAGAGAGCCGCCTCATCGCCCACCAGAATCACATCATTATGAAGCTGTAATACGGAAGCCGGTACTTCCGGTGTGATAGGACCTGAAAATGCTTTCTTTACGATATCTTTCTTGCTCTCTCCGCTGACAATCACGACAATCTTCTTAGCCTGCATGATTGTCTTGATTCCCATAGTATATGCCTCCTTCGGTACGTCATCTAAGGAGTCAAAAAAACGCGCATTGGCTTTAATGGTGCTCTCAGAGAGCGCCACACAGTGGGTCTCTTTATCAAAAGCGCTGCCGGGCTCATTGAAACCGATATGACCGTTATGTCCAAGTCCCAGAATCTGCAAATCAACCCCGCCATGAGAACGGATGATCTCGTCGTACTTCTTACACGCTTTCTCCTTATCCGGCTCTGTCCCGTCAGGTACAAAAGTGTTTGCCTTATCAATATTGATGGAATCAAACAGATGTTTATTCATAAAATAGCGGTAACTCTGCTCATTGTCCGGTCTCAGCCCTCTGTACTCATCCAGATTGACGCTGTGCACCTCGGAAAAGTCCAGATCACCTTTCTCATACCACCTGACCAACTGCTCGTATGTGCCAATCGGCGTAGAACCTGTTGCCAGTCCCAGAACACAATCAGGCTTCATGATCACCTGTGCCGATATGATATTGGCGGCAACCCTGCTCGCATGGTAATAATCTTTTGCACAATAAATTCGCATAATGTTATCCTGCCTTTCTCTTACTAATGCGTATTTCTATATTCATATGATACCAGATTTAGGTGTTATTTTGTTGTCAATACATCAAGATATTATCTGCACAAACACTAAAATTTAAGTTTTAAACCACACGAATATCCCTATTTATAAGTTCTCTCCCCAACTTGCCGAGCCCTCTGAAATAGTAATCCTGCGTCTGCACCGTATCCATCTGCGGTATTGCTCCAAACGGAAGCCTGAACCGACATTCCCGCTCGATAACATCAAGCATTTTTGCCGAATCTCCGCCTCCGTCCAGTACGATCTGCTCCGGGTTGTACATACAGATCATATTGATTACGATCTGCGTTATCAACCCGGTATAATCCACCTTCTGACTCCGGTCATGCATAAGTTCCTCCACGCTGTGTCCCCCAAGCTGCATGTACCCCAGCTCTCCCGCAAAACTCCCGCTGCCGGAATATACTTCTTTATTCAGAATGATTCCTGCGCCGATTCCGTCTCCATCCGTATATAGATAAATCATATTTTCCGTCTTCGGATGCATGGATTGATATCCGGCAGCAGCGGCATTGATGTCGTTGGTTACCTTTACAGGCAGCGAAAACCGCTCCTCCAATGCGGCACGCAGAGGATAATTTTCCCATTCGGGTACAGAGGGAACTGCAAAAACCGATCCGAGACTCGTCACCGCTCCCTGCACGCCCACCGAAATTGCGCCGATGTTTTGATTCTTCTGCACCAGTTTATCCAGTATCTGCGTCAACTGTTCATCGCACGTTTCTTCCTTTTTCCGCTCTATCCTATCATATTGCTCTTCATGCAATTCCATGTCTACCACCGATATCTCAAAAAAACTGCCCTTCACTGCGACAAGCGCAATCGCAGATTTCTTCTGATTCAACGTATAGACCTCTGCTCTACGCCCTCCCGTTGAAGGAGCAGCCCCAAGATTTAGGACAGTCTCGTTTTCGGTAAGCTCTTTGATCAGCAGATTAACTGTCGGCTGACTGATTCCGGTCAGCTTTGCGATCTCGACCCTTGTCGCCTGTCCGTGTTCACCAAGTGCGGCTTTGATCAAACCGATATTCAATTCTTTTAATACAGTAGGTTTCCCCGTGATTTCATTATCTTTCCTCAATTTATGTTCCCCTCCGCCGCCGTTCTCACATAGTCTAACGCCAGTTTTACTGCCCCTGTCACAGGTGCCGACTCCGGTATGACCGCATAGGCTTTCGGGGCATCCTCGTACACCGCCCGCATATAGGCATCAATCAAAATCGGCTCTTTTGTCCGGAAAATGCTGCCGATCAACACAGCCGGGACCTCTTCCTCACACATACCCAGCCTTCTTAAGACTGCCGCCGCATACTTTCCTTCCTCATAACCAAGTCCTGAGACAAGTTCTTTTGATACTGTATCACCTTCCCGCGCCAGATCAAACACTATAATCGGCATCTGGTATCTCTGCTGTTTCGTCATCTCGTCATGCCGCAGGATCACGCATACTTCCTCCATCGTTTTCACTCCGAACACTGACGGTATAACCTCTTCGAGTCTGCTCTTCTTCCATGTGCCCTCCTCAGACCGAAATGCATAATGCAGCGCCTTTTCACATATCTCACCACCGCCGCCGTAATTGCCGGTTATAAAATCAAGGTTTCTAAGTGTAAGTGTCTGCCCCATCCGGTTTCTTCCGGCATGCCCGGCGCCTGTTCCGCATATGGAGACAACACCCACATAATCTTCTGTCCCGCTCCGCAGTCCAAGCCATGCATCATGCAGTATCTTAAATTTCGTAGTTCCCATGATGCTTTGAACCATCGGATTCAGCACCTCAAAATCTTCCGGTCCGTCCGCACCGGAAATCCCGAATACCGCATATGTGATATCTTCCATGGAAAGGCCTGCCGTCTGCAACGCTTCATAAACTGCCTTCCTCATGGAATCTGATGCAGTTTCGGCCCCACAGACCTGATAATTACCCGCACCTCCAAATCCCTCCGCGATACTTTTTCCGTTCTCATCTGCTACAACACACTGTGTCTTTGAACCTCCCACATCCACTCCCATTATATACATAACTTATCCTCCAACGCCAAATGCCTTTTCGCTTTCATGCCTGTTCTTCAAAGAACTTCGCCAGATAATCTTTGTTAGCCTCAAGCATCTCTGAAAGCGCCTCTCTTGCATCCCGCGCATCATGCACAAGCGGATGATTTAAGAAAGCCAGAAATGCCTTGTTCCGATTCCCGGTGACAGCTGCTTCTATCGTCAGTTCCTCATATGATTTCACTTGCAGCATAAGCCCCAGCACGGATGCCGGTACATCATTGTCCTGTAGAGGTGTCGCACCGTCTTTACCAATCACACAGTTAGTCTCAATGACACTGTCATCGGGCATCTGCGGAATAATTCCATGATTCGCCACATCTACGATCTGTACATCCCGCCGGTCATTATAGATACTATCGATCAGGTTGATCGCCGCCTCAGAATATCTTGCACCTCCGCGTCTTGCAAGCGCTTCCGGTTTCTCCTTCAGCTTCGGGTCACTGTACTTCTCAAACAGCTCCTTCTCTACTTTCTTAACCTGATCTGCACGGGTTCCTTCCAAACCGACTGCCTGTGCTACCTCTTCCGCTATCATCTGTTTTTCCAGATAAAAATACTGCATATAGGGTGACAGCATACAGCCCAGTTCCTGTGCGACTCTGTCCATTTCTTCGTTCTTATCAATATTCTTGACGACACTTTCTTTGTTGTAGACATGCAGGATATCCTGTATGCGGTCTGTTCCGTCCTGATAGGCATGATTCATGACACTCAGATGATTCAATCCGATAAATCTGCAATCAAGTTGATTCACATCTACTCCGAGTCGGTTCGCCGCATCATGCTGCATATTGATCGAACAGTTGCACAATCCGATACACTTCACATTCGTATATTTCAAAACCGCCTCTGTCACGATTCCCGAAGGATTCGTAAAATTGATAAGCCATGCCTGGGGACATAGTTCCTCGATATCTTTACATATATCCAATAGTACCGGTATCGTGCGCAGGGCCTTAAAACATCCTCCGATTCCCGTCGTCTCCTGACCAATCATTCCATATTTCAACGGAATTCTCTCATCCCGCGAACGTGCATCCAAACCGCCGACCCTTATCTGGGTAATGATGAAATCGGCTCCTTCAAGCGCTCCCCTTCTGTCAAGCGTTCCTTTCACCTCGATTGTAAGCCCGGCTTTAGCTACCATACGCTTAGCAAACTCTGTATTAATCTGAAGTTTCTTGCATCCTTCTTCAATATCGACAAGCACAACTTCTGTAACCGGAAGCGTCCCTTGATGATTAATCACTCCTTCTACCAACTCCGGTGTATAACTGCTGCCTCCTCCGATCACTACTAATTTCATAACTAACCCTCCTTAGTCTATTTCATATTTCACTTATTTAAGTTTATTAAATAAGTTGTTTTTATAGTATCATACTGTATTAGGAATTGCAATATCTTTTTTATTTTATTAATAATCATATTATGACCTTTCAATAATCAAATTCAAGTGTCAAACGTCTGGGTTGTGTAACTCTAACCGGTAAGCTTGAGTTTATTGTGCCACAAAACAGACAGGATATGGTGAACTGATTGAAATTGCCTATTTAAACAAACTGTGACATAATGGTGTCATATTTGGTTTGGTATACTGGGTTTAAATAAAAATGAAATATGAGGAATGAATATGAAATTATATTCAAAAAAAGAAGCAAGAAATATGTTATGCCGCTATCATAATCTGGACGGTGCGGAAGCATTATTCGGAAAAGAAGGCGCAGAAAAGATAATGCGGCGAATACACAGTATTCAATATGATCCTTTGAATGTTATATCCAGAAATGCCGATTTGGTATTGCAGGCAAGGGTCAGGGACTACAAGGAATCGGATCTTTACAATCTATTATACAAAGAACATAAATTAGTTGATGGATTTGATAAAGAAATGTGTATTTATGAGTCTAAAGATTTCTCCCGCTTCAGCTTCGTGCGAAATGAATATCAAAAGCATGTAGTCCCTACTTTAGAGCATCGTAACCAGATGGGAATATTTGAAATATTAGACGATGTCAGGGATTTTGTGAAAGAACACGGTCTGACAGGAACAAAGGATATTTCAATCGGAGAAGTGCGCGAAAGCCGCTGGGGACATAAAAAACTCTCAAGCGCTGCGCTGGATTATTTATTTAATAAGGGCGAGCTCTGTGTGGCTGAAAAAAGAGGCACACAAAAATACTTCGATTTAACGGAGCGAGTGCTTGCTGACGAAGATTTGCAATGTGACCAGAACATGACCGTAGAAGCTTTTCTGGAATGGTACACAGAAAGAAGAATACAGAGTGTCGGCTTTTTATGGAATAAAGCAGGGGGCGGCTGGCAGGGACGCTTTTTAAGCGAAAACGATACCCGGAGTTCTGTCCTTCAAACATTGCTTGAAAAAAATAAAATTAATCAAATACAAGTTGAAGGAATTGAAGAGTCTTTCTATATTTCAAATAATTTTGAAGAATACATGAAATACCAAACTTCAAATAGTTATGTAAGATTTATTGCACCATTGGACAATATGATATGGGACAGAAAAATGTTAGAAGCGCTATTCGGTTTTACATACAGTTGGGAAGTATATACTCCTGTTGTCAAGAGAAAATTCGGCTATTATGTACTGCCTGTGCTGTATAATGGTAAATTTATCGCAAGATTCGAGGCAGAACCGGTTCGTGAGGCGGGAGAATTTGTTATCAAAAACTGGTGGTGGGAATCGGGAATTGAACCAACTGACGATATGAAAGAATCAATTTTTAAAGAAATGTCACGTTTTGCTGAATTTTTGCAAGTCGATAATTCGTCTAAAAATATGATGAAGTTAGGAGTGTAGTAAAATCCGGGAAGCCTTCTGTTTATGTGGCTTCCTGGATTCATGCTGATACCATCTCTCTTGGAATGCTTTGCCAATAATCTGTGTAAACTACGAGGTAATCTCAATTTGAATTGACCCGAATAATCTTCTAAACTATCCGGTTCACAAATCTCAATCCCATCTTCAAGTGCTGCTTCAATCCATGCTCTCTTTGCGTCCCAAGCATTCGATGCCGCTGACTCTATGGTTTCACCACAGGTAATACACTCCGGAAAATCAGGATAGGAAGCCACATAGCCACCCTCATCCTTATCTTCTATAATTTCCATATTCTCATTCAGCGCTTTTTGTAGTTACTTTTCCACCAGCAGGAAAAGTTCCAATCGGCTCCCTGTAGATAAATAATCTAATCTTTCTCCCATTATTTCTTTCATCTTCTTATATGCTTTAGCTCCGGTACAATGACAAGTATAATACATGCAATTATATTGTTTTAATCGCTCCGCTATATCACGAATCAATTCGTCCTTTTCATATTTTTTTGATATTGGATTAAACAAATGAAACCCTCCAATTACATGTGTAAAACTTCCGGAAGTCAATGTCTGAATCTCTTCAATAATATTCACAATTCCGTTATGAGAGCATCCCGAAATCAATACTTTTTGATTTCCATCCTCTATCACCAGATATTGTTCATGGTCAAATGTATCCAATACAAATTTGTTGTTTTTCTTAGTGAATAATTTATTATTTGCTTGCGAGAAAAAGTTTCTTCCCTTTATCCCGGAAAACAATTGTAATTCCTTGTCAATAATATAATTATCCGTTGTAAAGATTATTTGCTGATTATCCTTCAACTTGATATCTGCACCGGCGTAAAAAGGAATCCCCATAACTTTCGTATAGTGCTTATCAAAAGCGCTTTCTTTCATATATATTTGGGCTGTCGGATTTATTTCCAAAAACTTTCCTAGTGCACCTGCATGATCTGTATGTCCATGAGAAATCACAACAGTATCTACTGCTCTGATATCAATCCCTAGTTTTTCAGCGTTTTCTATAAAAAGACCATTGGAACCTATATCAAAAAGTATTTTATGATTGGCGGTTTCTATGTATAGGCTTAATCCGTGTTTACTTTTATATTCAGGTGAAAATGACGTATTTTCTACCAAAGTGGTAATTTTTATCATAATAAAACTCCTCATATAGTAAGTATTAAATTCAAAGACTGGCACTCTGTCATATCAGAAAAGGGACCAAATTGTTATGTCAGCACATCACAATTCAATCCCTTCACATTTCTTTTGACTATCTCAACTATTTAATCACATGAATCCATCCTTCAGGCGCTTCAAGCCGTCCCATCTGGATTCCTGTTAATGTATCATACAATTTCTTCGTAATCGGTCCCATCTCATTCATGCCGCTTGGGAATACAATCTCCTTGCCGTGGTCAACCACTTTTCCGACAGGGGAGATAACTGCTGCCGTACCGCACAGACCACACTCTGCAAAGTCTTTTATCTCTTCAAAAGCAATGGGTCTTTCCTCTACTTCCAGTCCTAAGTAGTCTTTTGCGACAATCATCAGGGAACGGCGGGTAATAGACGGCAGAATACTGTCTGATTTCGGCGTTACCACTTTATTGTCTTTCGTTACAAACAGGAAGTTAGCGCCGCCTGTCTCTTCCACATGAGTTCTGGTTGCCGCATCAAGATACATATTCTCATCAAAGCCCTCTTCATGTGCCGTTACAATTGCATGTAAGCTCATGGCATAATTCAGTCCGGCCTTTACATGTCCTGTGCCGTTCGGCGCTGCTCTGTCAAAGTCACTGACTTTAATTGTAAGCGGTTTAGCGCCGCCTTTGAAATAAGGTCCTACAGGCGTTGTGAAAATTCTAAACTGGTATTCATCCGCCGGCTTTACACCGATAACGGGATTGCTGCCAAACATATAAGGGCGGATATACAAAGTTGCACCGGAACCATAGGGCGGTACATATGCCTCATTAGCCGCTACCGTTTCCGCAACCGCCTGAACGAAACGCTCTTTCGGAAATACCGGCATTTCCAGTCTCTTACAGGTATTTTCCATACGCTCTCCGTTTAAGTCGGGGCGGAATGTAACGATATGACCGTCTTCCGTCGTGTAAGCTTTTAAGCCCTCGAAGCAGGTCTGCGCATATTGCAATACGCCGGCGCATTCACTCATTGTAATTGTCGCATCCTCAATAAGCGCCCCTTCATCCCATGCACCGTTCTTGTAATTAGATACGAAACGCTTGTCCGTCTCATGATAGCCAAATCCCAGATTTGCCCAATCTATATTTTTCTTTTCCATCGTCTTTCGATCTCCTTCCTCATCCTGTCACTCTATTATTATTCTTTTACCAACAAAAGTCAAGACTACAGCGCAGAAGCAACAATATCCATTGCGACATCGTAGGCAAAATCATTGACTGCTTTTTCACACATCCGCAGCAGTTTCTGCCTGTCCTCCGAAAGTTCATGCTGCTTTATCTCGCGGATGCTTGCCGCAATACCGTCATTATCAAAATCATCCAGATGCTGATTTAAAACCCGGAGTTTTTGTTTCCATTCCTCTTCCGAAAGGAAAAGTTTCTCTTTCGGCTCCGGCACAGTTTCATGCTGTTCGTCGTGAGCATCCGAAATGAGGTATTTGTCCAGATTTTCTCCGAGCGTCCGCATCATATTGAATAGAATCGGTGACTGAACCTCAACTTCTTCCAGTCTTCCCGCCTTGCTTTTTTTCTCCAGTTCAAATGCTTCTTCCGCAAGCTGGTCTGCACCTACATTCCGCGCATTTCCTTTTAAGGCATGTACGATAATCGCGTAGCCCGTTACATCTTCCTTATTTAACATTGCTTTCAACTGTTCTTCTTTCTCTAACAGCATCTCCCTAAAATCACGCAGAACTTTCATATATAAAGAACGGCTGCCGCCCATGTACTTCAATCCATGGACTGCACTGATTCCCATATCAGTAAGGCGCTCCTCATTCAACTGGGACATATTGCTTTCATCCGCATCTTCGGCGTCCTCTGTCAAATAAACAAGGTCTTTCGGCAGATATTTTATTAACATATCCTCCAGTTTTTCCGGCTCAATCGGCTTGGATAAGTAATCCTCAAAACCGGCATTCAGATAAAATTCCTTTGCTCCGACAACCGCATTCGCTGTCAATGCGATAATCGGAATATCTTTAGAGGGATTCTCCTTTAACGCCCTTACTGCATGCAGCGTTTCCACCCCGTCCATCACAGGCATCATATGGTCCATGAAGATAAGGTGATACGCTTTACGCTTCACCATTTCCAGACACTCCTCACCGCTCGATGCCACATCAATCTGCAATTTGGTTTTTCGTAAAAGATCCTGTGCCACGGCAAGATTCATGGCGTTGTCGTCCACTACCAAGATTTTACCAAGCGGCGCAATAAATTTTTCTTTATAGCTGATGGAACTCTTGACACTTCTGTCATATTGCTCTTGAAAATTTCCAAGCGGGTCCTTACTCACTATTTTCTGGGAAATGGCAAAAGAGAATACGGAACCTTTGCCATACTCACTCTCCACTGTGAGTTTTCCGCCCATTAATTCCACCAGACGGTTGGTAACGGCAAGTCCAAGCCCTGTTCCCTCTTCGCTTCTGGTTGCTTCCATGTCCAGCCTGTTAAATGTTTCAAAAATCTTGCCGATATCTTTTTCTTTCACGCCGACTCCGGTATCTTCCACCGCAATCTCCATCAGCAACCTATCATCCTCAAGCGGTTTCCAGGAAAGATGCAGCGTAACCGTGCCCGTTTTGGTATATTTGACGGCATTCGACAAAAGATTGCCGATAATCTGTCTTAAATGAACTTCATCACCCGACAGTTTATAGGGAATATCCTGCGCAATATCCAGTGAAAGACGCAGTTTCTTTTTCCTAAGCGGAATGGAAATACTGTTAATGATATCATTCAATAAGGAACTGATATCATAGGTCCCCTCCACAAGTTCCATCTTTCCGGATTGTATTTTGGAAAAATCAAGGATGTCGCTGACTAAAGAGAGCAGTATATTTCCCGCCTGTTTAATATCCAGAGCATAACCTGTAATAGTATCATCCTGACTTTCCCTCAAAATAAGCTCATTCAGTCCAAGGATGGTATTAATCGGCGTTCTGATTTCATGCGACATATTGGATAAAAAGAGGTCTCTCGCGCGTCCCGCCTTTTTTGCTTCCGCCATGGCATTTTCCAAATCTATATTTTTCTTTTCCAATTCATCTTTTGCAAGCAAAAGTGAAACTGCCTGCTTCTCTAACTTAGAAGTAAATCCGCTTTTTGCCTTATGATTTTTATCTTCACCCATACGCTTACCGTTCTCCTTTCTGCAATTTACGCTCATATTTTACAAACTGATAAGCAATGTCAAAATAGGTTTGTTCTTCGCTGTCGTTTGTAATTTCCCACTCATCCATTTCGTCCAGATTAGGAAAATATGCATCCGCTTCATATATATGGTCAATTTTTGTCACATGCACCGTATTGCAGTAAGGAAGCATCATACGGTAAACACTCTCTCCGCCGATAACATATATTTCATCATCCTGATACTTGGAAAGTTCTTTTAACAGTTCCTCTTTACTGTGTACGACAACCGCATCTTTTACCCTGTAATCGGGATTTGTGGAAAGGATAATATTCGTGCGGTTCTGCAACGGCATCCCCTGCGGAAAAGTCTCCAATGTCTTTCTTCCTAAAACAACGACTTTGCCGGTTGTTTCCTGTCTGAAATTTTTATGGTCATTCGGAATGCGTACAAGGAGTCCTCCTTTTGAACCGATTGCCCAATTATTATCCACTGTAACAATCATATTCATTTTACTTTGGCCATATCCTTTCTTCTATATTGCAATCGGGATATTCGTAATCTGCTCACCCGTTACATAGTTTTCTACTTTAACATCATTCCTTGTAAACTGATAAAAGTCCTTAATATCCGGATTCAGTAGGAACGTCGGAGCATCATATGCCGGTCTTTCTATCAGTTCTTTGATAATCGGAATGTGTCTGTCATAAATATGCGCATCCGCAATAACATGTACAAATTCTCCCACCTTCATATCGCAGACCTGCGCCAGCATATGGACTAACACCGCATACTGCACTACATTCCAGTTATTTGCCGCCAGCACATCCTGAGAACGCTGATTCAGTATCGCATTTAGCGTCAGCTTCTCTTCCCCTTTTTTCTGGGTTACATTGAATGTCATGCTGTAAGCACAGGGATAGAGCCGCATCTCATGCAAATCCTGATGCACATAAATATTCGTCATGATACGTCTGCTGAACGGATTATTTTTTAAATCATAAATCACCCTGTCCACCTGATCCATCATTCCCTCTTTATACTGATGCTTCACGCCCATCTGATAGCCGTATGCCTTACCGATGGAACCGTCCTCATCCGCCCACTCATCCCATATATGGCTGTGCAAATCATGGATATTGTTGGATTTGCGCTGCCATATCCACAGCATCTCGTCCGTTGCACTCTTTAACGCTGTTTTCCGCAAGGTAAGAATCGGAAACTCTTTTGTTAAATCATATCTGTTCACAACGCCGAATTTTTTTACCGTATATGCCGGTGTGCCGTCCTCCCAGTGCGGCCTGACTTTCTCGCCTTCCGTACTGGTTCCATTCTCCAAAATATCCCTGCACATATTAATAAAAATGGTATCTGCTAAACTCATCTAATAACCATGCCTTTCTCTCAACCTGCGATATTTGGGCCTCAGGCACAAATTCGCGTGTGAAAAATTTATTTTTCACACTAACCTAAGCCTTTCTTTCATTCCGCTATCTGTCGTATTTATCACACAGCGCATTAATCTGGTCTGCAAAACGTGCCAAATCTTTATTTGTGCTTCCCTCGTTTTTATGAATGACTGCAATAAGTCTTTGTCCTGCTGCCAAAAGCCTTGCAAAGACATCGGAAATGCCATGCGCTTTCTTCTTCGTGACAACAGGTTCCGCTTCATAAATAAACTCATCGGCGATAAGGTCATATCTGGTTCCGCTGTATGGCGCATAAGCATTCAGTCCATGCTCAATTTTCAAACATTCCGTAAACAGCTTGCAGACACTGTCTTCGCCGTGCACGATAAAGACCTTGTCCGGTTTCTTTGTAAATCCTGTTATCCAGCGCAGCAATCCTGCCTTATCCGCATGACCGCTCATACCTACTAATTTCTCTATTTTCGCACGGATTTCAATTGTTTCGCCAAAAAGCCTTACTTCCTTTGCACCCTCTACGATTGCCCTGCCAAGCGTACCGTTTGCCTGATAACCGACAAACAGAATCGTACATTCCTGCCGCCACAGATTATGCTTTAAATGATGCCTGATTCGTCCAGCTTCACACATGCCGGAAGCGGAAATAATCACTTTCGGCGTATTTTCAAAGTTAATTGCTTTGGACTCATCACTCGTAATGGCAAGATGCAGCCCCGGAAACATAATCGGATTGATGCCTTTTTTTATAAGCGCCATCGCTTCCTCATCAAAACATTCTATGCTGTTTCTATGAAAAATACCGGTTGCTTCCACGGCAAGCGGACTGTCCACATAAACCGGAAAG
>CAMWMM010000077.1 GCA_947175285.1 uncultured Lachnospiraceae bacterium | reverse complement strand
AGAATATCGGATTTATCTTCCGCCAGTACGCCAAACCCATATGCCATGCGGATGTAGGGCAGCGCCCATTCATCGGCAAGGTCATCATAAGGGCACGACTGCTGTGCGGGAGCTGATTTCCGGCTCAAATAGCCGTTCATGGCAAACACGATAAAGTGCTCTAATGTGACCGGCTCCTGTGGGTAAAAAAGTCCGTCACAGCATACTTCCGGAATGATAATGCCGTTTTGCAGTGCGCATTCTACGGTTCCGGCATACCATTCATGCCCGATGACATCTGTAAAAAGGTCGTTATATACATTCGTCTGGAAAAATCCTGCGCTTTGAATCACCATATCCAGTGCGTCAGCCCGAAGAAGCGGTGCATCAGGCTCGCTCAAATTGGCAAGAATATCCGCGCCTGCATCCGGCTGTTCATATCCTTCCGGTGCCTGCATTGGTGCAATTTTCCGGGGTGTTGGTAAATCGACAGGCGTTTCTTTCAGATATCCTGCAAGTTTTTGATATGCCGGGTCGTGATGTGCCGTACAGGTTCTTCTGATTTCCTGACAGACAAATGCTGCCATGCGGATGGCGCCGCAATCGTTATGGTGTGTGAAATCCGACGGGAAAAAGTATGCTTTTGCATTTTCTTTTCCTTTTTCCAGAACAAATTCCATACTGAGTTTATGCAAATCCAGAACCGGCACGTCCAGTTCTTTGCCGAGTTTTAAGCAGGCGTCTGCATAGTCCTTTAATAAATCGTTGTAGGTGCCGTCATTGCCTTTCCAACTGTTTCTGGCAACCGGAGTCACAATCAGGGGATGGATGCCGTTTTGCCTGCATTCTTCGATATACTGCACCAGATTGTCACGATATCCTTCTTCTGCTTTCAAATGGTTGAGTTTCTGGTCGTTATGGGCAAACTGTAAAAAGAGATAGTCGCCCGCCTTTGCATACTGCTTTACAATCTCATAATGCCCCTCCGTGCGGAAACTCTCTGTCGTAAGCCCTGAATGGGAGTGGTTGGAGACGGAAACCTCATTATTCAGCATAAGCGGCATCATCTGCCCCCAGCCTGCATAACTGGTCTCGGGCGCATACGGATAGTCTGCGCTTTGGTCCGTTACGGTGGAATCTCCGCAGATATAGAGAGTCGGACATTCTATGGATGTTAATTCCACTTCGCTGATACAGGGATAATCCGCTGTTATAGTCAAATCTATTGAGCGATCCTGAAACACCTGCTCATGCCCACGGGGAATAATATCGGATACATTTACGATGACTTCTTCACAAAGCTTTTTTCCTGCCTCTAAGTGCGGATGCTGTACGGCAAGCCGTCTTCTTCCCGTGAAAACGCGGATATCCTGCATAGGCTTTTCCGGCTGAATCGTGACTGTGACACGGTAATTTCCGGACGTCGGCACATCACATTTAAAGCAGAGAGGAATCTGCCTTAAGTCCTCCCGTACAGCGGACGAATCGCTTTCCTGATACCATGGAACCGGCATAAAAGCGGAATTCAGTTCCGGAATCTGTAAAGACTGCTGTTCCCGATAGTTTTTTTCTGTTACGAATCCGTATCCGGTTTCAGGGGAGTATAAATCCTGCATTTCCACTGTGGTGACATTTGTGTCATTTTGCTTTGACGACTCTGTCACTTTGGTATGTGTAAAAGTATATTTTTTATGATACATAGTATGGCACTCCGTTCTTTTTGAGTCTAATCCTTATGTAGATATTATCGTATAAACTGCGATATATTTCTATAGTAAATATAAGAGAATAGATTGCAAAAACGACTAAATTTTAATTGTGTAGATGGTATTTCGTAGCGTATAATATAAATGAAATATTATGAAAGTGATAAATTTAAAACTACTGGGAAAGGAAAATGATTATGATACCAATTCAGGCTATTTTAGATAGCACAAAGGCTTCTTTTGCAATGGAGGGTATGTATGCTACGGAAAAGGATGAAAAAAATATTATAGATGTTCTTACAGGAAAACGTACATGGCAAGAGGTTGTAGAGGAAATAAAGAAAAAAATTTAACTGAAAAGGGAAAGTAAATGGATAAATATTATTATGAATATAGGGATGATGGTGATATTAAATATTGCTATCCGGGAACACAGGTATTAATTAATAAATTTGATATTCATGATGCGCAGCAGCTAAATACAGTAGAAAGAGAGATTTCGATTGTAAAGGCTGCTGTTTTATCAGGGAAGATAACCGGAAAGTTCGATTTAAAGCATTTAAAAAACATTCATAGATTTTTATTTGAGGATATTTATAGTTGGGCTGGGCAGATGCGCACTGTTGATATAGCGAAAGGTAATATGTTTTGTCTGGTGCAGTTTATAGAAACACAATTTGCGGATTTGTATGAGAAGTTAAAAGAAGATAAGTTTTTAAAAGGGGAATCAGATATAGAATATGTGAGTAAAAAAATTTCTTTTTATCTTTCAGAGTTAAATGTGATACATCCATTTAGGGAGGGTAACGGTCGGACTCAAAGGATTTATTGCCAACAGTTGTGCATGAATACAGGGCATTTTTATCTGGATTTTTCTATGGCTGATGAGAATGAAATGTTAGAAGCCAGTGTGGACTCATTTGTGCGTAAGTACAATAAAATGGATTTGTTGGTGCGGAAATGTATAAAAGAAGAACTCGATTAAAGTGTGAGGAAAATACATGAGAAAACAAATAAACAAATCAGCCCTTATTTTACTGCTGCTTTTCCTGTCCGGCTGCGGCAGGGAAGAGAACGTGGCAGGGAACGAGGTAGTAAATAAAATAGAGAACAGTGAGGATGCTTCAGCGGAGACAGAGGTCGAGGACTTTACAGAGCGCGAAAACGAAGAGTCAGCTTCGGCAGAGACAGAAGAGGCAGACAGTCTTTATCCTCTGCTTGCAGCTCCGCCTACGACAGAGAGAATAAAATTTGTGCTCGTGGCAGAAGGAAGTTATTGTATCTTTGACGGGGAAAAGTATGGATATATCGCAGAGAGCGGAGAAGAGATTACGCCCTGTATCTATGATATTGCCTATCCGTTTAGTGAAGGACTTGCTTGTGCCTGCAAGGATGGAAAATATGGTTATATAGACTCGCAGGGAGAGACCGCGATTCCTTTTGACTTTGACAGGGCGACGCCTTTTGTAGAAGGCCTTGCCTACTTTTCAATAGGAGATGACTACGGTTTCATGGATAAAACAGGAACGCAGGTTTTTTCTTTTGAATGCGACAGCGTCAGTTCCTTTCAGGAGGGACTTGCTTATTTTTCTATCGACGGACGCTATGGGTATATTGACCAGAAAGGTCAAATTGTGATAGAGCCAATTTTTGATGATGCAGGATATTTTCAAGATGGACTGGCAACCGTCATGAAAAACGGCAGGTTTGGCGTTATCAATCGACAGGGAGATGTTATCATAGACATAGAGTATGACTCTGTTACGATAGGTGATTCGTTTATTGAAGCGTATTCCGACGAGAAGTATGCCTGTTTCGACAGGACGGGGAAAGCGTTTCTGGAGCAATATGACCGTATTATTTGGACAAGGGGAGGAAATTATGTCTATGTAGAGAAAGACGAAAAGTACGGTCTTGCCGATAAAGAAGGAAATGTGCTGTTTGAGCCCTTGTATGATATGTTATCGCTTTTGCCCGGAGAAAATCTTTTGCTGATACGGGAGAATGGATTATACGGCGTTGTGGACTTGCAGGGAGAAATCAGGATACCTGCCGTATATCGTGATATTTCTTATGATAGTTATGAGAGAAAGGAAGACAGCACAGAGGGAGGAATGCTTGTTTTAACAGATGCGGACGGGGATATAGAAAGTGTGGATATCAACGACCTTTCTGAAAAGATACAATGCTGCTATGACAGTATTGACTGGATAAGTCATGACAGGGCGGTTGTCGGTCATCATGGTGAACTCTACGGAATCATTGACAGAGAGGGAAAGCTGATAGAACTGGTAGAGTATAATAAGATTCAGGTTTTTGAAGATGGCGCTCTCTGGATGAAAAAAGATTTACAGTCAAGGTTTTATAACAATAGAGGGGAAGAGGTAAAAAATTTTAACTATTATAATAAGATTTCCAAATATGGGGATTGTTACCAGATAGAAAAAAACGGGAAATACGGATTTTTAAATGAACAGGGAAAGGAAGTGATTCCCCCAACTTATAGCCGTGTTGAGGGTTCCACTGTCTATGGGGCTTATAATACCTATCTTTTATGGGATAATGGTATTTGCACTTCTATTATAAAGACGGGAGAGCCGGGGCAGTCTTACATATCCAAGGTACTTTTGCAGAATGAGATAACGCCGAGAATCAGTCTTTATCAGGAGTTTACAAAAAGCGGCAGCATAAGCGTTGTCAAGAATGAGTATGATTCAGCAGGCCCCACCCATACCGTAACACAGGAGGACTTAAGAGTACATAAAAAGAAGTATAAGCTTTATGATTTGAACCATTCGGGAGAACCGCTCCTGTATTTTGAAGCGGATCCTTATGCGCCCACCGAACGTGAATGCTACTCTTACAGCGGACTTTATGCGGTTCAGAATAGTCAGTTTGTGGAAGTTGTTACCGTATATGAGTACGACGGTTATGGACAGGGCGATTCTGTCTGTATCTGGTATGATAAGGAGACTGCCCAGGCATTTCCCGGATTTAGAGGATTCTGGGGAGACTTTGCGCATCATTCCGGTTATGGAGTTGTTTATGATAAGAAAAACGGGGAAATAAAGAGTATTGCTTCCTTTGAATATGTGGCTCAGTCATCTATGCATTATAGTAATGAGGAACTTGAAAAACTTATGCAGGCGGGGTTGATTTATAGCGCGGATGACAAACCTTATACAAAAGAGATACTTGAACAGGCGGAAGGCGGACAGATTACACTAATATATTTCGTGAATGACGGGCAGACCACGATAGAAAAGTATCAGGAGATGGAGGATAGGTATGAGATGATTCCTTTTATGGAGTGATGAGAGCATAAGATAAAGCAGGGGGAAATCCCCTGCTTTTTTTAGAAAATAATCGGTCCGTTAACTTCTGCTCTTTTCTTCTCTTCATCCTGCATATCCATGTTATGAATTGCAAATCCGACATACAGACAGGCTATTGCGAATGCCAGAAGCCAGAAACCGAAGAGGCTGTAATTTATTAAATTGAGCAGTCCCTTGATAAACAGCGGCAGCGTTTTTGCATATAAGGAAAGCAGATAGAGCTGTCCGAATGTCAGTTTCTGTTTCATAAAAGAACACATAATCATGCCGACAAGCGCCACAAACAAAGCTGTCAGGAAATATCCTATAAATGAGAACAAATAGGAGAATATCAAAAATATCACTACAATCGGATAAATATATTTGATTTTATCATACACCCAGTTTCTTGTAATCTGGATGTCTAAAGTCAAATCTTCAAAATCATAAACGTTGACTTCCCCGTTGCTCTTGAGTACCATCGTTTTTTCATCCATGATGACGGCAACGTTGTAATCATAGAGCATTTCATACCATTCGGATATGGAATATTCGTTTATATAAATATAGTCCGAATCCAAATCGAATACCATGCCCTCTTCTTCATCCTCATAATAAAAGGGTTCTTCCATTTGCAGTCCTTTGGAACTCAAGGTAAAATCAGGAAAGCTTATGACGGCTTCCTGTACCTCAGAGACAACATCCATTGTATTGGGAATGGTCCGTATATTGGAAATCGCAAAATAAATCAGAACAACGAGCGCCACATATAAGACCGCTTTTCCTTTTTTATTCTTTAGAAACTCCGGATAACGCTTCACGCCTGCAATGGAGTAAAATATTTCACTAAATACATTCATCATCCTTACCCCTATGTATTAATACAATACATTAACAAGCCACATTGCCAGAACAAACTGTACGGCTGATGACAGCAGCCAGATTCCTGCGCATACTGCAATACGCATTCCGGTTGATTTCTTCGTATTGGAAGCTACTGTTGCTATTGCGGCAATCACTAATACCTGTATTACGGCGCCGATTGCTCCGCCAATTAAGAGGAACCAATCTATCGCATGCAGGACAATGAAAATCCATCCCCACACAGGTACTTTTGCAGGAACATATTCTTCTCCCGTTGCACAGTCTCTGCCTTCATAGCTCAGAATAGGAGCGCCAAACTGTCTGATATGTAATACCGCTTCTTTTCCTTCAATCATGATGGAGTAATTTGTTTCCATAAGATTTGATTTTCTTGAAAACTTGTTCAGTTTTACAGGTTCAGCATTGTTTATAGATACCTTATTCTTTTTCAGTTCGATTTTGTATGGAACGTTTTGTATTTCAAAATTCCAAACCATCTCTTTCGCCATTTTTTCCACCCTCATTTCTTTTTTATTTTGTGCTATATGGCATGAGCACTGATTTATGGTATCAAAATTTCTTTTATAAGTCAATAGCGGAGTGCAATACTGCTTTATGGAAAAATTTAGTAAGAAACAGCGATTCTTTTTTCGTTTATTCCGCAGGTGATATAATGTTCATACAGGGCTTCTTTGTCATAGCCGAACACATCTTTTAAATCCGGATACCGGTCTGCATACGCTACATAGTCAAACTCATCTATGGTGCCGGAAAACGGAACGTATACTTCCGCTCCTGTCAGCCATGGATTATTGATATCCGTATCTGTCGGGTCCCATGTTCTGCAGGAAGAGTCAGCGTCTATTTTGACCGCAGACGGTTTTCCGAGGTCTCCGGCATACTCACTGTCTGAGTATACAATTACTTTTGTTCCCGGTTTACAATTATCATAAATCCATTTGACATCTTTTAGAGACATTCTGACACAGCCTAAAGAGGCGCTCTGCCCAAGTTTGTTATATTCCTCCCATTCCAAGGTGTCGGGGGATTCTTCGAGATACGGTGCGGAATGAAAGAGGATTGGCCCATTAAAACGCACGGCATATCTGCCATATGTACCATCCACCATTTTACGCCATTCGTAATAAGCGGATGTCTGAAAGGTTCCTTCCGGCGTTTCATGTCCTTCCCGACCGCAGGAGCAGACAAATGAGCGAATAGGTGTCAGAGTACCGTTTTCCTCCTGTTGTTTCACGGTAACACAGTTTAAAGCGGTGTTCACGTAAATGACATAATCCGGTCTAGTATCCACTGCCGTATTTTCGGTTTGTGAACTCGGCGATTCCTCTGCATTGACATAGTCGGTCTTTAACAGAAACAGCAGCATACTCAAGCATATTAAGCATGCGAATTTTTGAATTGAATGATAAAATTTTTTCATATCCACCTCTGTAATGCTGATTAGAGCATCTAAATTTAATATAGTTGAATGTCGTACCGGGTTATTATATAAGATTTATTTTTGTTTTGCAACAAGTTCTCAAAGAAAGCATATGTTATATATTTCCATTTCGCTATTATAGTGTATACTGTAAATAAAAACAAAGTGAGAAAAAGATATATGAAATCAGGAATAAACAAAGCAGCTTTTATTTTATTATTCGTTTTCCTTACCGGCTGCGGCAGGGAAGAAATTTCTATGGAGACAGAAAATGAAGAACTTGTTTCTGTTTCAACAGAGGCAGAAGAGGAAAAACCTGTTTCTGTTTCCGAAAAGGCGGAAGATGAAGAGGAAACCGTGAATGAAGAGACTTCACAATATCCTATGATTGCAACGCCGTCTGATGTAAAGTGGCTTGATTTAGTGATTGTTTCGGAAGATACCTATTGCATCTTTGACGGAAAAAAGTATGGGTTTCTGGCAGAAGACGGAAAAGAGATTACGCCATGCATTTATGATGCCGCTTATCCATTCAGCGAAGGGCTTGCCTGTGTCTGTAAAGACGGCAAATACGGGTATATTGATTCGGAGGGGGAGACTGCGCTTTCTTTTGACTATGACAGGGCAACACCTTTTGTAGAGGGACTTGCTTATTTTGCAATAGGAGAATCCTATGGTTTCATGGATAAGAACGGGACGCCGGTTTTTCATTTGGAATGTGACAGTATCAGCTCTTTTCAGGAGGGACTTGCCTATTACTCGATTGACGGGCGTTACGGATATGTTGACCAAAATGGTCAAGCTGCCATAGAGCCACAGTTTGACGATGCAGGATATTTTCAGAATGGACTGGCAACGGTGATGAAAAACGGCAGGTATGGAGTTATCAACCGGAATGGAGAACTTATCGTAGCCGCAGAATATGATTATATTACGACAGACGGTTCGTTTATTATCACGAAGTCTGATGAAAACTATAGCTGCTTTGACAGTGCGGGGAAAGTATTATTAGAGCAGTCTGACTATATTTACGTGTTAGAAGGAGAAGAATATGCCTGCTTTAGGAGAGAAGGAAAGAGGGGACTCATTGATATAAAGGGAAATATATTGATAGAACCGATGTATGACCAGATATCATTGTTACAGACAGCAGAGCAGAATCTTTTGATAGTAGAGAAGGATGAAATATATGGTGTTGTGGACTTACAGGGAGAAATTAAGATACCTGTCATGTATAACAATATCGAGTATGACAGTTATGTGGACAATGCAGAGGGCGGAATGTTTCGTCTCACGGATGCGGACGGGAATATCGAAAGTGTGGATACTGCAGATTTTTCCGAGAAAATACCATGCAGTTATGACGGCATTAACTGGCTGAGTAAAGACAGGGCGGTTGTCAGTCTGGACGGACTTAGAGGAATCATTGACAGAGAGGGAAATATAATAGAGCCGATTGAGTATGATGTCCTTGGCTTTTTCGCAGATGGCGCTGTCTGGATGAAGAAAGGTAAGAAAAACTGTTTTTATAACAGCAGCGGGGAAAAGGCAGAAGGCAGTTATGATTATGACAGTATTGTCAAAGATGGAAACTGCTATCGGACAGAAAAAGATGATAAATACGGTTTTTTAAATGAACAGGGGGAGGAAGTAGTTTCTCCGGTTTATGACCATCTTTTTGATTATGAGGTTTGCGGATGTTCTTTTAATGTCTATATTGTAACGGATTATGACAGTGATGTTTGGAATTCTATAATAAAGACGGGAGAGCCGGAGTGGGTGGATTTATCCGAGACGCTTTTGCATAATGAGATTACGCCGAGAATCGGACTCTATCATGAGTTTATCAAAAGCGGCAGTATATATGTGGAAGATATGGTTTCACACGACCAGTCGTCCGCTTTGGAGGATTTAAAAGAATATAAAAAAACGTATAAACTTTATGATTTGGAGCATTCGGGGAAGCCGATTTTGTACTTTGATGCGGAACCTTATAAATACAATAATTTCCCGGAGTCTTACAGCGGATTTTATGCAATCCGGGACAATCAGCTTGTGGAACTGGCTACCGGGTATGAGTGCGGCGGTTCTTCACGGGGCGATTATGTCTGTTTTTGGTATGACAGGGAGACTTCGCAGGTATTTCCCGGAACGGCCGGAGCTTCCGGGGGGTTCGGAGGATATATGTATTGGGGAACTGTCTGTGAGAGAAAAGGCGGGGAAATGATAAATATTGCGTCTTTTGAATATATAACCCAGTGGATTTCAAATTATAGCGAGAAAGTGCTTGCACATGCGGAACTCCTTTATGATGGGGAGAATAAGCCTTATACAAAAGAAACGTTTGCGCAGGCAAAAGAAGAAGACGGAAGCGCGCAGGCATATTTTATAAATGGCGTGCAGACTACGATAGAAGAGTATCTTAAAATAGAAGACAGGTATCAGAGACTGACTTTTATGGAGTAAAAGCAATGAAAAGAGAGGAGGAATAGCAGATGCGGTTACAGGCGGCAATAGACAGGGTATCCATAGAAAGGGCAGATGAAATTATAAGACTTACCGGCGGATATGCGGATATTATCGAAGTAGGAACTTCTTTAATTAAAGATTTCGGGCTGTCAGGCAGCGTGAAAATGCTGAAAGACAAATATCCCGGGCAGTGTATTCTGGCAGATATTAAAACTTGTGACGAAGGGGAATATGAGTTTCGGGAAGCTTATAAAGCGGGATGTGACATTCCTACGGTGATGGGCTTTTCTTCGATTTCAACCATTAAGGCATGCCGGAAAGTGGCACAGGAATACCAAAAGGAATATATGATTGATCTTTTGGAAGTATCGGAAGAAAAGCTTGAGGAATTGAAAAAGGAATTTCCGGAGGCGATTTTCTGTGTACATCTTCCTTCTGATAATCAGGGGAATGGACTTAAGGAATTGGTTGTTCAAATGTGCAGGCGGCTGGAGGGGATTGAAAAAATCGCCGTAGCAGGCGGTGTGACATTGGATACGGTAGATATTATGAAGCAGGCAGGCGTGGATATTGTTATTGTAGGCGGCGCAATTACCAAAGAACTGGATATTACTGCGGCAACAAGAAAGTTTTCAGAGGCTGTTAGATAGGAGGCAAATGATTATGATGGATGTATTAAGGACGATTATGAACGAAATAGAAGATGTGATGGATAAAGTTAATGAGAAAGAACTTCAGGCAGTTATAAATGTGATGGATAAGAACAGAAGAATATTTGTCTGCGGAGAGGGGCGTTCCGGTCTGTCTGCAAAAGGCTTTGCCATGCGTTTGATGCACTTAGGATATACCGTATATGTGGTGGGGGAAACGATTACACCTGCAGTAAATGAAAATGACATCTTTATTGCGGTATCCGGTTCAGGAAAGAGCATGAATGTGATAAATGATGCGAAGAAAGCGTCAGATAAGGGATGTGTGGTTATTGCGGTAACAAGCAAACCGGAATCTCCGCTTGCAGCGCTTGCAGGGCATGTTCTTACGATACCCGGTACAGTAAAAGGCGATACGAAAGAGGCTAGAGGATCGGTGCAGTTATTAAGCTCACTGTTTGACCAAAGTTTACATATTACACTGGATGCACTTTGTCTGCTGATAAGTTATCGTGATAATACTTCAAACGAAGCCGCTACAAATGCACATTGGTAAAAAGCACATTTGATATTTTAGGGAGGCATTAGGTATGGGATTTATTTTTAACCGCAAAAAGAAAGTTTCCAAAGACGGAACTAATGTGGACATTATCGGTTACAGCAATGATGACAACCGAACATGGGAACCGGTAACTGAATCAGGAAAGTATCTGGAAGAAATGACAGAATATATTGACAGAATATTTCCGTGCCGGAAAGAGGAACCCTTTGTTTTCCACGAGATACTGTCGGATATTGTGCATATTGATGTTAATATTATTCCGCCGGATAACGGCAGAGATTACTATGTGCTGTGGACAAGCGGGATGAGCGATCTGCCGATGACACTTCCCGACGGAGATTATGATAAGAAGGATTATGAGAGAGCAGAACTTTTCCTCTTCCTGCCAAAGAACTGGAAATTTGCAGAAATCGGGGAAAGTGCCAAGGAGTTGGGGGATGAGTATTATTGGCCTGTCAGATGGCTGAAATACCTTGCCAGATTTCCGCATGAATACAAAACTTGGCTTGGAACGGGGCATACTCTGCCAAACGGTGAGGAATATGCCCCGCTTGGGGAAGGAACCGAGATGGGAGGCTTTTTCTTTCTGCCGGTTATCTCACTGGGAGAAGATTATCCGGGAGTTGATACACTTACCTGTAAGGATGGCACCAAAATTAATTTTTTGTGGGCAATCCCCATGTATAAAGAGGAGATTGAGTATAAATTGGAGGAAGGGTTTGATGCAATGATGGATTTATTTGCCGAAGTAGGTTTTCCGAGAGCGCTTGACCCGAAGCGGAAGAATTATGTTGGGGGAAAATAAGGAGACGAAAACATGAAGAGGATAATGATGACAGGAATGATAACGCTCAGTTTTCACTACAGGAAACACCGGATGGATATGAAGTAATCTTATTTAACAGAGAAGGGCGGGAGATTTATTCGGAGTGCTATCCGAAAGAACCTTGGGTTGAGGAAGAGTACATCGCACATCGTCCTTTGCTTGGTGATCAGTGGTATAATGCCCCGTTGATACTGACAGATATTTTTGAAGAAGGTATTTTGTATCAGGAGATAAATAAAGATTTCAGCGTAACAGCAGATCTGATGTCTGCAGTCTATAGTATCGAGTTGATAGACGAAGAACATATCATGTTGGAATACTGTATGGGAGAAGATTATACAGTTGTAAATGAAGTGGTGGAAATTGAAAAAGCAAAATCCGGTGGAGAGTGAGCTGCATGCTATTTTTTCCGTATTCTCACTTGAGGTCATGCCCTAAATAAGTCAGAATGTGTGCCAGTACGGTTTAATTTTAATTCAGTATCTGTTTGTTGGTATATAAGCAGCCAATCGGGAGTTATATGGCATTCCTTATAGCCGGAATAATTACCGCTTAGCTTATGATCTCTGTTTGATGCTGGCAAGGGTTCAGGGATACGAAGCGTATCAATTATCTGTTGAAGTAGCGGCATTTTATAACCACGCTTTATGCATGTTTGGAAATCTTTCTTGAACTGTGTGGAGTAACGTACATTGAGCATAGATTATTCCTCCATAAGCTGTGCAAATAAATCTTCGGTACTTCCGGTAAACAGTGTACCGCCGCCTTTTTCCAGTTCTTCCATTGCTGCTATTGTTTCTGAATTGGGGGTTTCATCCGGTACTGCGGCTCCCTGCAGGTATGAAATGACATAATACATTCGGCTTTCAGGTATTTGGTCTATCAGGCTTTTGGCTAATTCGCGATTACTCATAGTATACACTTCCTTTCATGGTTATTGTATTCGGTTTTGGGGTGGTTATTCTGGATTTTGGTTATTTGACTTTAGTATCCTCTGACAAAATGACACTCTAATCTTATATTAAAATTATAGCAGAAATATGTATTGATATAAATAGATAAAATAAACAAATGAAGCAAGTGATGGTAGAGAAACCGGAAGAATTTTTGTTATGACGGTAATGGAGTGCTGATAGGGAGTCGAAGAGACTCCCTATTTTTGTTTTTCGGACTGACAACGAAAAGAAAGATGATGCAAAAATGATGCAAAAAAGATGCAAGAATGATACAAAAATGATGCAATTATGATGCATGGGGCATGTAAAATGGCAGTATAAAAGGGGATGCAAGTCAAAAAACTTGCAATGAGAAGATATGATGAATTTACAAAAGAAGAAAAGAAAAAAGAC
>CAMWMM010000076.1 GCA_947175285.1 uncultured Lachnospiraceae bacterium | reverse complement strand
AAGTAATCTTTCTGTTTTTATCTCCATCGTAAATCACCTGTTTCCTTGATTAGTTATTTTAATGCTGATAACACATCCGAAACCGTCATTTGCAAGTTATCAGGAATTTCCTTTCTCGAAGGAAGTAGCGCAAAGAATACTTCTTCTGCCACTGCTTCCTCTGTTACAAATTGTGGGAATTTAATATCCAGTGCCTGACAGACCATCTTCTCAAAAGAAGAATAATTAACCATATCTGTGGTTCCTACATGAAAAATTCCGTGCAAATTTATCAGTTGGCTGCCAAGTATTTGACTCAACATGGCCTCACAATCCCGCTTGAAAATGCCGTAATCAGATTCTGGCATCGGTGGATCATCTTCGCTCCAAGGCTGGGATAAATTTCCGTCAAACACATTGGCAGTAGACATATACAATAGGCGCTTTCCTTTTTCAGCCAGCCAATTCGCCAGTGTTCTATGAAAGTTAATTTGCGCCTGAAAGTTTCCCCGAATAGAAGAAATTACAATATCCGGTTCTTCCCGGATTAGAATTTCTGCCAATTTGTTTGGTTCTTCAGCCGTCAAACGATACCCGTTTTCCGGGTCATGATGCCCTGCTGTCGGTACAATTAGATAGTCATCTTCCAAAGCTTCAGCGACTGCTTTACCGACTAAGCCGTTACCGCCAAGCAACAAAACTTTCTTTTTCATTTATGCTGCTCCTGATAATTTTTAATTTATTATAATAAAAGTATACCATAATGGCGTAGAAAAACATATGATCGTGTTATGATATCAGCAGTATAAACCTAAAGCTGCAGGAGGGATAGATTACGCAATCTGCTCTATACGGCATTTCTGACATAAAGGGTATTCTGCAATGAATGGCTCAATTCTTTTTTTCATTTCAGCAAAAGAACTGCCATAAAAATATAAAGCAGTATATGAGTTTCCTTCCCAATAACTATACATTCTGCCGATTCCTGCCATTGCCTGTTCCATTTGTTCAATTACATAATTGATATCACAGTTCTGGTATACTTCTGCGGGTAAGTCCACACCATTGGAATAAAAAGCCAGTCCCTCTAATGTACCCACTTCAATCGGGGGTTCTATGCCCTGTAGAATAGAACCTTTTGGAATGCCCATACTGTTGAGCAAATCTGCCAGCCACTTCACATCATCTGATTTATCAGTTGCTAATTGAATTTCTATATCGCAATATTCAATTTCCCCATCAGGTTTTTGAGCCGTACCTCCTCCGGTTATCTCGCCAAGTTGTTTTTTCTCAAGTATTTCCTGTAAGGCATCTTCCAATTCAAATCTGTGTATTGGTTGAAATCGAGCATTCAGTTCTAATATTAGATTCATATTGTTATTGTTCTCCTTATCGCAAAATCTCTTTAGTTCTTTCTATCTTGGCATTGCAGCATATCTCCTATCTTTTGTGGGTCGTCTATAATTAATGCTTTAAATATATAAGGAATATGCCCTTTTCTATTAGGGCTATGTGAAAATGTTTCATATTCATTATAATAATCCATAGCATATTCTAAGATAGGCTTACCGAGATTTAAACGTGCCTCTGCTTCATCTTTTCCATTTTCAACAAGATCAATCTCATTAAGTGATAATGTAATAGAACCATCTTCCTCATGATACTTCATTACTGTAAATTGATATGCCTGTAAAATTTCGTACATTGTTTCTAAATCAGAGAACCACATCTTATCTCTTGTACGTTTTATAAATATAGGTTTTTCACGAGTAACGCTATCACAAAATGCACTCCACTCTTTTCTTACAGTTGTAGCTTGTTTCATTAACATATCTATCATCTCCCTTATACCTCCAGTATAGCAAAAGTGTACACTTTGTCAAAAATGTACACTTTATTCTATGCAAAGTGTTTTTTTATTCTTTTGAAAAGCAGTAATATCTAATGGAATTGTATGTGCGCTTGTGATAGAATAACATCATTGGATAAACTTAACAAGCTTAATTTGAACGTGGGAGAAAATGGTATGGATAAAGATTTAAGCGTTACCGACTATGGAATTTGTTTATTTTCAGTAGAAGTATTACAAGAATTTTTAAAGAAAGAAAAAATCAGGTCAAAAAAAATTTTAAATAAATTCCAGAAAGACAAGGAACTATATTTAGCTACACAAAAAGAAGGTGTATGGTTTCCTATTGTCCAAATAGCTTCTGTACATTATGTTATAAAGTTAGAGGGCTATGATGAACCTTTTAATGATGAATGGGAGCAAAAGCTGGAATATGATGGATTTAACATTGAGATTAAAGATTCTCTTTGGATTTCTTCCATTAGTAAATTCCATGAATTTGACGCGAACGGTTTTTACGGAGATGAAGTTTCATATCAGACATATGACGGTGAGACATTATATTCAGCTTATAAGTATGATGTGCCATCAGGAAAATATCTGCTGTCTATAAAAGGTTATGCGCGAAAACAGCAGTTAGATTCTTCTAATTCGAACTATGGATTTGCTTTTTCTCTTGTTAAAGTAGAGGAATTTCATGGATATAAAAACCCAAGAGAAAGTGATGATTATGAATTTAATTTAAATTGGCTCACAAAGTCAAAGGAAGCAGTGATATACTGGCTTTCAGAAGCAGAGGGAGGAAGAAAAGAACCTCCGGCAGAAGAGAAATACTACCCGACGATAGAATTGGAAGATGGAAGTACCCAAAAGCTTTCAGTTAAATTTGACAGGAAAAGTCCCACACAAGATAAAATGTCAGATAATTGCAGAGTAGATTATGTTCTTCGTTATGCTAAAAATCCCGTACTTTCCAGTAATATGGAATTTATCATATATGATGAAATTCGCAAAGGAAGTAAAAAGATACTTCAGAAGGCAGGGAGATTAGTAATTAAATAAGACAAGAGTGTATAGAAAATCAATCTATACACTCTGATACTGTCCTATTATTTGTTAATCGTTGACGGTGTGACAGTGTAAAAAATAATCATGCCGTCAAATGTGGATTGTGGAATGATAGTTGTTGTATATGCAGATTTAACCATTTTCAGCATACCGGACAAATCGACATTAAGAGTGGTAACTGTCTGTTCGCTGCTTAAAATCTGTTTCCACGTTTCATCGGACTGCGCACTTATAAAGTCAATGAAGTAGTAATTGTTATCGGAATTAGCAAGCTGGTTGTTTAAGTCATTTGCATTGCTGACTTCAATAACCTCAAACCCGCCACTGTCTTTCTGCGAATTAAATTGTGTTTTCTGTGCGTCTGTTCCAATGGCATAGTAGCCGTTTTCAAGATTTTTTGACAATAACTCTCCTAAACATGTGTATCCGGCAACAGATGTTTTTCCGATATGTCCGTTATGACCATTGATAAACAAAATACTGCCGTCTCCATGCTGTAAGAACCATTCTACTTTTTCATACATATATTGATCGCGCGCAGCGTTGTAGTTATTGCTAAGCTGCACATCACAAAACGCATAAATTGTATTTGCACATTCTCTTGCAAAATTAAAATCAGATTCTTCGGAAAGCGCTACAATGTCGGCGCGGGCAGCATCCATTTTATCAATTAGTTTTGAAGCAGCTTCTTTTGCATTGATTAACGTAGTCTTATCTAAAGAATTCCTGTTTTCATCCGTAAGTTGTGCAAAGCTTTCCACGTATTCCGCACTTAATTCCGGAGCAGCTTCGCCTAGAACAGAAAAGAGATACTCTTTGTTGTTATCAAAGCGCTGTACATCCATACCATAGAAATGCAATGCTTCCTCCGGTAAAACAGTTTCATTATAAGACCGCATCCATTCTATCAAATCAGCCATTTCCTGAGTGCGGTAAATGGCAAAGCCGATTTCACAGGCGGCTTCTTCAGCAGAACCCTCACTGCCATTAATATAATTGTCTATTTTTAGCGCGCCGCCAAAATCTCCTTCAATAATGAAAGTTCGACAACCGTTGTTTTTTACTAATGCTTTGAATACATTCGCTTTCATTTGATGATACTGTGCCACACCATGACTTGATTCCCCCAGCCCTACCACTTGCACATCAGAAGATATTGGGATAATTTCAATATCGGTTTGTGTATAAGACAAATCCGCCGACACAGACGATGCGGAATTGCCGCATCCCGTAAATAGAGTCAGACAGGTTATCAGTGTCAGACAGGCACTAAAAATTTTTTTGAACATCATGTAAAACACCTCATTTCTTTGTTTTTCGAGTTTGCAAAGCAATTTTTTTCATTAGGACGTAGATGATGCAATGCTGGCTAAAATTACTGTTTTGCCGGCTTGAAATCTTTTCTTTACTTTTTTTATATAAGTTTTGAAATCGCTGTCCGACTGCCTGACTGCTTTTTTCAAGACAGATAATTCCTGTTTGTTCAGCAGCTTTTTTGCTGTTCCGCTTTCCAGTAAAAGAATTGCCAGATTAATCTGTTCCGGGGCAGCAGTTCTGTCCATATGCTTTATCGCGGCTATGTCTTCCGCAATCATAGAGGTATCCATATGGCACAGTTTTGCTTTCAGCAGGCTGCTTTGCTGTTCCACCACTAATGCCGACTTGCTGATTAAATCATCTGCGGTACTTTTTAGCAGAGTCTTGATACGCTTATTCATCCATATACAGTCGTAAGGTACCTTTGTCGTCTTCATGGGCTTTTTCGCCAGTCTTTCATAAATTGGCTTGCAATAGAAAAGCATTTCGGGAAGCGGCGCGGAAACTCTCAGCTTGCCTTTTTTATCAATGGTCACGGATTCTGTCTGCATCATTTCCCAGACACAGGATGCCGCAAGATAGAGCGCCCGCTCCTGCTTTTTAAGGGCGGTCAGCTTGCCTTTCGCTTCCAGTACCGCCAGTGCGTATTTTTCAGTTGTTGTCAAATTCATGTATAAGCTCCTTTCAGTTGAGTGTTCTTGCATGAATACAGCATAGCAGATAAGGCAGCACTTCTTTTAAAATTGTCGTAAAATATCGGATTTTGTGAATAAACGCATTTCTGTACCTTTGAAAACAGCGCTTATTCATCATTTTTGCATGATGCTTGCTATTGACTTTTTCATCCAGTATAATAATATACGCTTGTGAGACTCGAAGGGAGAAACCGGATGAAGCCATATCTTTCTCTGTTATTTTCCATTTTTTTAATTGCAATCACGATTCGTAATGTCTGGCCGCAAAAAATGGGACTAAGAGCTTTTGTGACGCTTTATGCTATGATGTTTTGTGCCGCACTGCCCACACCGTTTCTAACATTCAAGCAATATGGTTTTTTCAACGTTTTGTTGGCTGTCAGCATATTCGGCTTGGTCACTTATCGAGATACCCGCCCTAAAAATATTTGTATGGGGCTTTTAGGATGCGCGCTTGCCATTATTCTTGAAAATATACTTGCGGGTATTCGAAGGTCATTGCCTTTTGAATCTTCGCAAGAGAATTTTTGTATAGAGATTTTTGACTTGGCTTTTCGGGTGATGTTTTACTATACCATTACGCTGCTTTGCGGTAAGGCAATTCGGCGCGGGCTGCGGAATAGGAAAGGCTTATTGCAGATGCAGCAAGTATGGTATCTGATTGATGCGGCTCTGCTTTTGTTTGTCATTTTGTTTTTCTTTACAGGAGTCGGGAGGGATGCGGCTTCGATAGCCGGATTGATTTATTATAATGCTCTGCCCTTTGTGGGTTTCTTTTTAGTGGCGGTCTTTCTGTCTCTTTCGATGTTCAGAACCTACCGTGAAAAAATACAGACAGAAGCCAGACAAAGGGCATTTCAGGATTTACAGGATTACACGCGCAATATAGAAGCCATGTATGATGGACTGCGCTCCTTTAAGCATGATTATATCAATATCCTAATCTCGCTGTCCGGCTATATTGAGAACGGAGATATGGCCGGGTTGAAGGACTTTTTTGAGAAAAAAATCCTCCCCACCGAAAAGTTGATTACGCAGGGAGATTATAAACTGAATCTGCTCAGCAATATTGCGGTATTGGAAATAAAAAGTCTGCTTTCTGCAAAAATGATTTATGCGCATGAAATGGGAATCGATGTCACCATTGATATTCCCGATTGTGTATCCGGCTTTTCTATGGATACGGTGGATTTAGCCAGAATTCTTGGAATCTTCTTGGACAACGCTGTGGAAGCGGCACTGGAGGCAGCACACCCTGAAATCGGATTGAATATCATCCAAAATCCGGATACAGTTGCAGTTATAATCAGTAACAGCCTGCAAGACGACGACATAGCTTTGCATAAACTGAAACAGCAGGGATTTACAACAAAAGAAGGGCATACGGGAATCGGTCTTACGAATGCACAAAAAATAATTCATTCGTATGACAACATACTTTGGGAGACTACTAGGCAGGACGGCCGCTTTACGCAGTATCTGGAGATTGCCAGAAGAGCAGATTGAGAGAAAGGTAAGGTTAGTAATATGCTTCATATTTTTGTATGCGAAGATGACGCCGCACAGCGGAAGGCTGTTGTGCAGACCATTCATAATACGGTGCTGATTGAAGAACTGGATATGCGGCTTGTTCTGGATACCGCCGATCCATATGAATTGTTAGAGACTATCAAGACCAGCCGGCATACGGGAATCTATTTTCTCGACATTGATTTGAACTGCGACATGAACGGCATGAAGCTGGCTCAGCAGATCAGGAAGTTCGATCCCCGTGGTTTTATCATATTTATAACCGCTCATTCGGAATTAAGCTATATGACGTTCCAGTATCGGGTAGAGGCGATGGATTTTGTACTGAAAGACAATCCCGCCGAGGCAAAGGTAAAAATCAGAGAGTGTCTGTTAAACGCGTGGGAACGCCATACTTTGCAGACAAATAAGGTTCATAAAACTTATACGATTGAGATTGGAGAGCGGAAAATCAGCGTCGATT
Organism: uncultured Lachnospiraceae bacterium; assembly: GCA_947175285.1. Next base: position 6,315 of record CAMWMM010000076.1, on the reverse strand, counting down.
ATCAGGATATTCTCTTTTTTGAAACCTCCAGCAATATTCACAAAGTCATTTTACACGCCAAAGACCGCCAGATAGAATTTTCCGGAACTATGAAAGATCTGGAGAACACGTTGGATGACAGTTTTGTGCGTTGTCACCGTTCTTTTCTTGCAAACAGAATTAATATCAAAGAGGTGGATACAAAGAACCGGGTAATTTATTTTGTCAATGGGGAGTCCTGCCTTATGTCCATCCGTATGATGAAGGGGATATGATTTCGAGAGGAGGCCCTTTATTTCCACCCCGCGCAACCATCAGTTGACAAATTTCCAAGTGCAGTTGATAGCTATTTTCCCCATGATATATTACAATAAAACCGAATAAAGGGCAGACGACAGAAAGGAATGATTATTCATATGACGCTTGGAGAAAAAATATATCGACTGCGTACAGAAAAAAATCTTTCTCAGGAGGCTTTTGGGGAATGTCTGGGAGTGTCCAGACAGTCGGTATCAAAATGGGAAACAGACCAATCCGTGCCGGAGCTGGAAAAAATAATTGCAATCAGTGAATTGTTCGACGTGACAACGGATTATCTGTTAAAAGACAGGGAAGAGAGAACCGAAAGTCCGACAGAGGAGGAGAACCGGAGTACGGCGAACACAACTTCCTATACTATAAATATGACAAGACCGCATTATGAATACAAGAGTAAAAGGACGGTAAAAGGACTTCCGCTTGTGCATGTCAATCTCGGTCTGGGAGCGTATAAGGCAAAAGGATTTTTTGCCATCGGAAACCTAGCATGCGGTGTTTTCGCTTTAGGATATTTATCTGTAGGAATCGTGAGTGCAGGGCTGCTGAGCGTTGGAATCTTATTATCATTCGGAGTAATTGCAGTCGGATTACTTATCAGTATGGGATCTTTTGCAATCGGATGTATTGCGCTCGGTGCAATTACAGTAGGAATTTTCTGTATGGGAGCTTTGAATTTCGGAGAGTTTTGCCTTGGCGCTTTATCTTATGGGAAGCAGGTTGCCATCGGAGATGAAGCGCACGGACGGATTGCATTGGGATTCAGCCGTGCGGCAGGCGAAGTGTATGAAGAGGTGAGCAAATCACAGAAGTTTGATTATCCGACGATAGAAAAAATAATTGATGAAAATGTTTCGTCATACTGGTTTCCTTTCCGTGCATGGATAAAAGGAATCATCAGAATGATGGCAAAATAATGGTAAAAGCCAATATGTCTAAACAGGAAACTAAAATCTCCTGATAGGCGATTGGCTTTTCTTATTCTTTTCATTACAATAGAATTACAGGATTGGGGTGTCAAAAGTTATTTGTATAATTGTGTATCAGCAGATTGCATAAATTGTCCTCGCAGCTATCCGGCTTCGGCAGATGGATTTTCTATATATTCCGAGACAGCTATGGAAGTGGACGCAATCGCCCGATACGCGCCATCCGGGCTTGAATCGGGCTTTTCAGGACATCCATGTCCTGAAATTGCTAGATACTAAACGGAATATTAAGAAAATCTCATCTTCCTTCGCAGGACAGCTTTAAGGACAGTTTATGCAACTTGCTGATAACATTTTATCGCAGCACTTTTTGACACCCTAATCCTGCAATGGAATTATTAAATATCGCAGGCTATGGGAAAGACATGGAGGATAGTGTGAAAAATAAATTTTTCACACGCGAATTTGTGCTTGCGCCCAAATATCGCGGGCTGAGCAAGAATGGAGGATTAGTATGATAAGGTATGCACAGATGAAAGATATATCACGTATAGCGGAGATTATTGTATTTGGAAAACGGGTCGCATACCGTCCGATTTTTCAGGATGATATTGGTTCATTCCGGCAGCTTCAGGTAGGAAATATTATTCGGGAATATCAGGAAACGCCCTGTCTTATTGATAATTTTTTATTATATGACGACGGCATCATAAAAGGCGTTATTAACGGAAAGGATTATTTGGAAAATAACAGGAATGATGAAATCGAGTTATGTGATTTTTATGTGGAGCCTTTTTTTAAAGGACAGGGAATCGGAAGAAGCCTTATAGAGTATTTTTGTGCAGAGGCGGTGCGGAAAGGGAAAAAGAAAGTATATTTATGGGTTATTGAGGAGAATGAAAAGGCGCGAAGATTTTATGAGCGAAACGGTTTTCATACAAATTATCAGAAAAAGCCGGTAGAGGGAACACAGGTGATAGATATCAGCTACGAAAAATTTTTGTGAATTATGACAGAAATAATATAGAGAAATAAAAATAGAAGAGGAGGAATTCAGACTATGTCCAAAATTCAATTACGCATAAGCGACCTTAGAAAAAAGAAACAGGTGAAACAGACGGAACTTGCCAATCAGCTGGGTGTATCTGTTCAGACCGTGAGTAAATGGGAAAACGATATTTGTATGCCGGATATTTCCCTGCTACCGGATATCGCTGCTTTCTTTCAGGTATCTGTAGATGAGCTTCTGGGGTTAAAGCCGTTATCCGGTGAGGAGTACATTCCTGTTAAAAGCGGCGAAAAGGGTTACTGGGATTCCAAACTGGATTACTTAAAAGCGAGCAGAAAATCCTACTGGAATGAGGATTATCTGAGGTTTTTAATAAATGAAGTATGGAAAATTAATAAGCCTGTGCAGGTACTCGACTGCGGCTGCGGTTTTGGTTATATGGGAACGCTGTTATTGCCTCTTTTACCGGAAGGAAGCACATATACAGGTATTGATTTTTCCCAGAATATGATTGACGAGGGAAAAAGGCTGTTTCAGGAAGCGAATTATCAGGGAACCTTTATTTGTGATGATTTCCGCACGCATGGTTTTAAGAAACAATATGACCTTGTGATCAGTCAGAGCGCCATGCGTCATGCCGGTAAGCCGCAGGAGTTTTTACGAAAGATGATTGAGCTGACAGGAAGCGGCGGTCTTGTTGTGGCTGCCGATGTCAACCGGGAATTTGAGTGTGACGGTTTCTATGTAGACGGGTTGGATTATCAGGAGTTATGCGCCCGAAACGGTTTTCGGAAAATGTGGAAAAAGGAATTACTGTGTCAGGACAGGGATTATGCAATTGGTATACGCATGCCGTTTATGATGCGTGAAGAGGGGCTTTTATCGGTAGATGTGCGGATGAGTGACAGAGTTAGTTTTGTATCACCGGATAAGGAAGACTATGAGGAAAGTGTGTGCAGCCTTTTGACGGAAAAGAAGTGGGATAAATCGCTTTCTGCAGAAGCGGAGGAAGAGATCATTCAGACTTTTCTCAATCACGGCATGGACAGAAAAGAGGCAGAAAGCTATTGCCGCAAACAACGAAAGATAGAATCTTTTATGAGAAGAAACAGGGAAGATTTAACCTATCTTCAATGGAGAGGGTTGGTAATCAGCTACGGGTGGAAAAAATAAAATTGAAAGGAAAATTCTTCTATGTTATGATAGGTTGAAAGAATTGCATTCTTTCGAAAGGAGCATGGTTATAATAATGAAACTTGTAGTTCTGGAGAGAAACAGCGCAGGTACGGACGTTGACGTATCATGTTTTGAAAAATTCGGGGAGGTTACTTATTATCCGAATACGACGGCAGAGGATGTTGTAGAGAGAGTAAAAGATGCAGAGATTATCATTTCCAATAAAGCGCCGCTGAATGAAAAAACTTTGAAAGACGCACCGGATGTGAAGCTTATCTGTCTGTTGGCAACGGGTTATGATAATGTGGATTTGGAGTATTGCAAGAGCAGGAACATAAAAGTTGCCAATGTTGTTAATTACTGTACGCCTGCAGTTGCACAGCATACGTTATTGTTGGCAATGATGCTGTCGGAAAAAATTACTTATTATGATGAGTATGTAAAATCCGGAGAATACAGCGCGCAGGATAGATTTTCCCATTTTGACAGAGTATTTCATGACCTTGAGGGAAAAACATGGGGTATCGTCGGCATGGGAAGCATTGGTCACAAGGTAGCGGAACTTGCCACGGCTTTTGGATGTAACGTCATTTTCTATTCCGCATCCGGGAAAAGCACCTGTACGGATTATAAAAGAGTGGAATTGGATACTCTGCTGCAGGAGTCCGATATTTTATCGCTGCACTGCCCGTTAAGTGACAGAACACGGAATCTGATTAATAAAGAAGCATTTGATAAAATGAAAAAAACGGCTATCTTAATCAATGTTGCAAGAGGACCGGTTGTGAATACACAGGATTTGTATCATGCGCTTGTAGAAGATAAGATTATGGCAGCAGGATTAGATGTACTGGAGATAGAGCCAATGGAATTATCCAATCCGTTAAGCGAGATAAAAGACAGTACGAAACTGATTATTACGCCGCATATGTCTTGGGCAAGCATAGAGTCGAGAACCCGCTTAGTGGCAGAGGTAGTGAAAAATATTGAGGCATTTTTAGAGGGAAAAGACAGAAATATCGTGAATTAAGAAATAAGGAAGGAGTATTGTTAAGCTATGGGAATTGTAATTAAAAATGCACAGGTTGTTGTACCGCAGGGTGAAAAGGACGTTATTCAGGAAACAAGTCTTTATATCGAGAAAGACAGGATTACCGGGATCGGACAGGCGCCATCCGGATTTTCCGAAGATAAGGTAATCGACGGAACGGACAAACTCGTTATTCCGGGACTGGTTAACTGCCATACGCATTCTTATATGTCTTTTATGCGGAATGTGGCGGATGATTTATCTTTTATGGACTGGCTGTTTGGTACTATCGACCCGATTGAGCAACAGATGACGGATGAAGATACCTACTGGGGCGCCAATCTTGCGATTATCGAGATGATGAAAAGCGGAACGACCTGCTTTAACGATATGCAGATGAACATCCACCAGACGACAAAAGCAGTTAAAGAGTCTGGTATGCGCGCGGTTATCTGCCGCGGACTTGTCGGCAGCGGAAATGATGAAGCAGGACAAATGCGTCTTCGTCAGGCATACGAGGAAAGGGATGCGGCAAAAGACTGTGACAGACTGACCTTTTTATTAGGACCGCATGCGCCTTATACATGCGATGATGAATTTTTGAAAATCGTTTCTAATGAAGCGAAGAAAAACAATATGGGGATCCATATTCATTTATCGGAAAGTGTCAGTGAGATAGAGCAGATTCAGGAAAAATACGGCTGCACACCGATTGAACTGGCACAGAAGACAGGAATTTTTGATGTTCCGGCAATCGCTGCACACTGCGTTCAGGTGACAGATAAAGATATTGATATTTTAAAAGCGCACAATGTCAGCGTGGTAACAAATCCGGCAAGTAATATGAAACTTGGCAACGGATTTGCGCCGATTGCCAAAATGTTGGAAAAAGGCGTAAATGTCTGTCTCGGTACGGACGGCGCGGCAAGCAATAACAGCCTGAATATGTTCCATGAATTAAGTCTGCTTACGCTGATTCATAAAGGAACTGGCAAAACACCGCAGTGTGTCAGTGCAAAAGAAGGATTCCGCATTGCGACCATCAACGGGGCAAAGGCGCTGAGATTGGAAAAAGAAATCGGCTCTATCGAGGTAGGAAAGAAAGCGGATTTGGCGATTCTGGATTTGAATACGCCGTCACTGACCCCGAGAAACAATTTGATTGCCGGACTTTCCTATTCTGCAAACGGCTCCGAAGTGGATACCGTTATTATCAACGGACAGATTACGATGGAGAACCGGAAAGTGCTGACAATAGATGAAAAACTCGTTTATCAGAAAATAAATGACATTATTGTCAGAATGGGTCTGGATAAAAAAGTTTACTAATTTTCTCCTGCGGGCGGTTGGATTTCTACGAAAGTAAAAATATGTCCGCCGTCCGCAGACTGGTATAAAGCAAGACCGGCAGCATCGCCGCCTGCAAAATCTCCATCTGCACCCTGTCCGCATAAAACATAGATGATGCCGTTTTCTTCATAAGGCATCTGCGGATAGGCATAAGGGCTATAGGTATAGCCATTGTCCAGAGTGACAGTGTACCCTTCCATAATGACAAGCTGATAAGTATTTCCGCCATCTTCCGTTACATACAAAACCGCTTCGTCTCCGCCATTGTGCGCGAGCGTGGCAAATCCAAAATCTTCATTTAGAAAAGTAAAGTCAATTCCCATACCCATTTCATAACCAAAAGGCAAGGAACTGGACATCTGCCATGTTTTACCGCTGTCCGTGCTTTTTAGCAGACTGTAAAGACGATGTCCTAAAGCGGCGTCTCTTACGACCATGCGATAGCGAATCGCGCCGTCACCTATCAGGCATTCTTTTTCATAATAGTTATCGTCATAAGATGCCATAAATAAGGCATCGGCGTCAGT
>CAMWMM010000075.1 GCA_947175285.1 uncultured Lachnospiraceae bacterium | reverse complement strand
AAAATCGTTGCTCTTGTTTCAATACCGGTAGCGGCTTCAATACGCCTTGCCATGGAAGTGGAATGTCCGATTCCCTCTGCATTGATAATAATATGATGCGTCTTACCGCGTTTTCTGTTAGCAATAATATTATTGATGATTCCCTGCTCGTTATAGTCATATTTCTCAGGCAGAAGAATATCTTCCGCACCATTGGCGATACCGCACCAAAGTGCAATATAGCCTGCGTTTCTTCCCATAACCTCAATGATACTGCATCTTTCATGGGATGAGGATGTATCACGTACTTTATCAATCGCTTCCATTGCCGTATTGATTGCCGTGTCAAAACCAATCGTATACTCTGAGCAGGCAATATCCAAATCTATCGTTCCCGGTATTCCAATCGTATTGATTCCCAGTCTGGAAAGCGCCTGCGCACCGCGGTAGGAACCGTCTCCGCCGATGACAACAAGTCCGTCAATATTATGTTTACGGCAGACATCAACCGCTTTCTGCTGTCCCTCTTCCGTACACATCTCCATACAACGTGCCGTTCCGAGAATGGTACCGCCGCGCTGAATTGTATCGGCTACATGCCATTTCTCCATGTCTATAATTTCTTCGTTCATAAGACCCTGATAACCTTTTTTAACACCTTTAACCTTAACCCCGTTCGCTATCGCTTTTCTGACAACTGCACGAATTGCGGCATTCATACCCGGAGCATCGCCGCCGCTTGTTAAAACGCCTATTGTCTTAATTTCTTTTGCCATATCCCCACATCCTTTCCCATAGGTCAAAATAACCAACCGCTTTTATTTTACCTTAATTACAGAGGGTTTTCAATATTTTTTCATATTTTCCGGAAACAGATTGTATGATATTTATACGACTCTGATATTTTCCTTTCCGTACAGTGCTTCCAGTCTGTCAATCAAATCGCTGTCTGCATTAACGTTTTGATTCGGAGGTAAAGTTTTCATCGCTTTGGGAGTCTCAATATAAATGACAACACTGTCTTTTCCTTCCGAATCATGGAGGGACGCCATAAGTTCCTCCTCTTTTTCCTCAAAAAGCTCCTTGGTCGGAAATTTAATCCATAATTTTTTCGGAATTTCCTCGAAAGCAGTGATTTTCTCACAGATTAACTTAGCATCTTTTTCGTCTTCCGCAGACACTCTGCCTTTGATAAACACTTTTCTGTCTTCTGTGAGTTTATCTGAATTTTTCTCGTAGTCCCTTGGGAAAACGATTACCTCAACGGAACCGAGCATATCTTCCAACTGTAAAAATGCCATGACCTTTTCATTTTTCGTATATTTCAGTCTTTTATCTGAAATAATGCCGCCGATTGTCACCGGCTGTCCATCTTTTACGACAGTCATGTCAGTTTCTTCATCCAAGAGGAAATCTGTTGTCGTGTTTGTAATATTTTTTTGCCAAATGTCCTGGTATTCCTCCATCGGATGTCCGCTGACATAAATGCCGAGAACTTCTTTTTCAAAACTCAGCTTCATTTCTTTAGAATATTCACCCACCGGAGGAAGTTTGATTTCATAATCTTCTTTTTCCTCCTCTCCGGCAATATCAAACAGTGAAATCTGCCCTGCCATATTGTTCTTTTTATCCTGATGAATACTCTCTAAAATCTGCACATATACGCTCATGAACTGTTTTCTCGTACCGCCCAGACTGTCTAATGCGCCCGCTTTAATAAAATTCTCTACCGCACGTTTATTGATTTCCTTATCCGCCATACGGGTAATGAAATCTTTCAAGTTTGAATAAGGTCCCCGTCTTTTTCTCTCTTCTACTACAATTTCAATGACCGGACGTCCCACGCTTTTAATTGCCGTCAGAGCATAGCGGATGGCATTTCCCGAAACGGAAAAGCCTATTTCTCCCTCATTGATATCCGGCGGTAAAATCTCGATATTCATACTTCTGCATGCCATAATATATTCTGACACTTTTGTCGGAAAATCAATAACAGAAGTCAAAAGCGCCGCCATAAACTCTACCGGGTGATAATATTTCAAATAAGCTGTCTGATAAGAAACGACAGCATAACATGCCGCATGAGATTTATTAAAAGCATATTTGGCAAAATCCATCATCGTATCATAAATATGATCTGCTATCTGCGCATCAATCCCGTTTGCCACACACCCCGGCACGCCCTCATCCGGATTGCCGTAAGTAAAATTCTTCCGCTCCTGCTCCATGACATGCTGTTTCTTTTTACTCATGGCACGGCGCACCAAATCACTTCTCCCCATCGTGTAACCGCCCAGTTCCCGCACAATCTGCATAACCTGCTCCTGATAGACAATACAGCCGTAAGTCGGTGACAAAATCGGCTCTAACTGCGGGCAGTCATACGTAATGGAATCGGCGTTATTTTTTCCTTTAATATATTTGGGAATAAAATCCATCGGTCCCGGACGATACAGGGAAATACCGGCAATAACGTCCTCTAAACTCTGCGGCTTTAACTCTTTCATAAAGTTTTTCATACCGCCGCTTTCAAGCTGGAACACGCCGTCGGTTCTTCCTGTGCCAATTGAGGCAAGCACCGCCGCATCATTGTAATCAATGTTGTCCATATCCAGTTTCACGCCTGTGCTTTTTTCCACTAACTCCACTGCATTCTGAATGACAGTCAGTGTACGCAGACCCAAAAAGTCCATCTTCAAAAGTCCCAGTTCCTCTATGGTCGTCATGGGAAACTGTGTATTGATGGAACCGTCTGCGCCTCTGGAAAGCGGCACAAATTCTTCCGCCGAATCGGGACAAATAACTACTCCGGCTGCATGAGTGGAGGTATGTCTCGGCAATCCTTCTAGCCGTTTCGCCATATCAATCAGTTCATGTACCTGCTCGTCTCCCATATACAGACTTTTAAATTCAGGGTTTATTTCCAATGCCTTGTCTATTGTGATATTTAATTCTTTCGGAACCATTTTGGCAATTGAATCCACATAAGCATAGGGCAAATCCATGACGCGCCCTACGTCACGGATAACGCCCTTAGCTGCCATCGTACCAAAAGTCACAATCTGCACTACTTTATCCGCACCATATTTTCTGCCTACATATTCAATTACTTCCTGCCTGCGCTCAAAGCAGAAATCCACGTCAATATCCGGCATGGAAACACGCTCCGGATTCAGGAACCGTTCAAACAGAAGGTTATACTTAATCGGGTCAATATCCGTGATTTTCAGACAATAGGAAACGATACTGCCTGCTGCCGAACCACGTCCGGGACCGACCGCAATACCGTTCTCCCTGCAGTAATTGATATAATCCCACACAATCAGGAAATAATCGACAAAACCCATTGTCTTTATGATATCCAGCTCATAATCCATCCTCTCCCGCAGAGTACCGTCATCCTCCGGATACCGCTGTTTTAAGCCCTTATCACACAACTCGTTCAAAAATTCCCAAGAATCCTGCCCGTCCGGCACATCATAGTGCGGCACTTTATAGACACCAAACTCAATTTCCACATTGCATCTGTCGGCAATCCGCTGTGTATTTTCCACCGCTTCCCATGCATACGGAAAAAGACCTTTCATCTCTTCTTCACTCTTGACATAATACTGCCCGCCCTCATAGCGCATACGGTCTTCATCCGCAAGCTTCTTTCCGGTTTGTAAACAGAGCAGGATATCGTGGGATTTTTCATCTTCCGCATACGTATAGTGGACATCGTTTGTCACCACTAATGGGATGTCCAGTTCCTTACTGATATTTAAAAGCGCCGTATTTACCATTTTCTGTGCAGGAATACCATGATCCTGCAATTCCAGAAAGAAATTCCCTTTACCGAAGCAGTCTTCATATTTCCTTGCGGTTTTCTTTGCTTCTTCTATCATTCCCTTCTGAATATAACGCTGCACTTCACCCGCAAGGCACGCGGAAAGCGCAATAATCCCCTCATGAAACTCCTGCAGCACTTCCATATCCACACGGGGTCTGTAATAGTATCCTTCCGTAAAACCGCGGCTGACTATCTTAGTCAAATTCTGATAGCCGGTATTATTTTCCGCCAAAAGAACAAGATGGTAATATCTGTCCTCTCCCCCGACTGTCTCTTTATCAAAACGGGAATTAGGCGCAACATAAACCTCGCAGCCAATCACCGGTTTGATGCCTGCTTCTTTTGCCGCTTTATAAAAATCAATAACGCCGTACATCACACCGTGGTCGGTAATCGCCGCGCTGTCCATGCCGAGTTCTTTGACCCGTTTTACATATTCTTTTATTTTATTGGAGCCGTCCAAAAGGCTGTATTCCGTGTGGACGTGGAGGTGTGTAAAAGCCATGTTTGATTCTCCGTTTCTCTTGCTGATTTCCTAAATATGTTTCCATAAAAGTGCGACCGTTACTCTTCTGTTGTCTGCTGTTCGAACGCCGGCTGGTAATAAGTACAGTCTGTGATTATATTATAAGGCGAACCGATAGACATTGCACTTTTCGAACTGATTAAAAAGAACCTGATACCATACCATCTCCATACTACAACACCGCCGCCCCCTTCTAAATCCATCCATTCAATACCTGTCAGATACTCTCCATCTTCGGATGACAATGTCGTTCCGCACCATGACTTACTCTTAGTACCATTTATTTCCTCGAATCTTAATTGCTCCTTGGTAGTTTGCAGATAATATTTTCTTCCTCTATAACGAAAACGTACCTGTCCAATCTTGTCATCAATAATACTGTATTTAACGCCCGATACAAAGCCTATCTTTTCTATCATACTAACATCAATTCCCAGTTCATCATAAATGACATCTGCGCTCTCTACTGTTCTTCCATCCGTATTTACTATCATTTCCAATTTCACATCCGAATAAATACGCAGAATAATGCCTAAAACAACAGCAGCAATAACCATAAACTCAAATTTGGTTTTCTTCATGCGTGCTTCTCCTTTTTGGGTAAGCAGCAAGAATTGCGTAGCAATTCTTGTAACTCAAGCCATCAGGCTTGAGTTTATTATACCGTATTTTGCAAAAAAAGAGAACCGCCTTTTGAAAGCGCTCCTTGATAAATACGCGCAAAATGGATATAATACAAAAAGGGAATCCAATTCCTTTTTTGTATAAAGGAGGTTTTTTATGTATATCCACCGCATTATGGAATCCAAATTAAAATATTTATCAGAACATTTTCCTGTTGTTATGGTATGCGGCGCAAGACAGGTAGGAAAAACAACACTCCTAAACCAGCTAAAAGCAGAAAATGAGCAAATTCAGTATGTTACACTTGACTATCCCCGGGTAAGGAGTCTTGCCAAAGAGGATCCTGAACTTTTTTTACAGCAATACCAGCCGCCGCTTATTATTGATGAAATACAATATGCAACAGAATTATTACCTTATATCAAAATACGAACAGACCGGGCAAACAAAAACGGAATGTATTATCTAACCGGATCACAGATGTTCCATATGATGAAAAATGTAAGCGAATCGTTGGCGGGCAGGGTTGGCATTCTATCTATGTACTCTCTGTCAAGAGCCGAAATTGAAGGTACGGAATCATCGCCATTTCTTCCAAATAAGATTAACGTGACAGAATCAGACGATACTGTTACTGCTATTTTTGAAAAAATATATCGCGGCGGAATGCCACGGCTCATAACGGACTCCGAATTACTTCCGGAGGATTATTTCGGCGCATATATGCAAACCTATCTGGAACGTGATATTCGTGATTTCATCACCATAAAGGACGAATCAAAATTCCTGAAATTTATATCTTGTGCCGCAGCAAGAGCCGGACAGGAAGTAAATCTGACTGACATGGCAAAAGATATTGAAATCGACCGTAAAACAGCAGACAACTGGTTATCAATCTTAGTATCTTCCGGTCTTGTCTATATGCTGTCTCCATATTCCGGAAATACGATAAAGCGAATCATCAAACGGCCTAAGTTATACTTCATGGATACAGGACTTGCCTGTTATCTTTCTTTATGGAATAATCCAAAAGCATTAGAGTTATCCGCCATGGCAGGGGCAATGTTTGAGAACTATGTCATATCAGAGATTATCAAAGGCTATGTAAATCATGGAATTGATGTCAGAAGCCGTCTTTTTTATTATCGTGATAATAACGGCAAGGAAATAGACTTAATGATTCTGGATAACGGAACGCTATATCCTATTGAAATAAAAAAAAGCGCGGATCCCGGAAAAAACGCTTTAAAAAATTTCAGCGTACTAAATAATCTGCCTGAAATAATTGGAGAAGGCGCTATTATCTGCATGACGCCTATGGTAATGCCATTAGACAGCAGAAATAAATTGATTCCTGTAAAATGTATTTAGTACACTGTAAAAGAGGCTGTCGCAAAAGCAACAGCCTCACTGTCTTTATCTTATAAATACTTCTTCAGCACATCCACCTTGTCCAATTTCTCCCAAGGTAAATCCAAATCGTTACGTCCGAAGTGTCCGTAAGCTGCTGTCTGCTTGTAAATCGGACGGCGAAGGTCTAACATCTTGATGATGCCTGCCGGACGTAAATCGAAGTTCTCACGAACGATTTCATCCATTTTCTCATCGGATACTTTTCCTGTGCCGAAAGTATCTACCATAATAGAAGTCGGCTGTGCCACGCCGATTGCATAGGATAACTGGATTTCACACTTCTCAGCAAGTCCTGCCGCTACGATGTTCTTTGCAACATAACGTGCTGCATAAGCTGCGGAACGGTCAACTTTCGTGCAGTCTTTACCGGAGAATGCACCGCCGCCATGACGTGCATAGCCGCCGTATGTATCTACGATAATCTTACGTCCTGTCAGACCTGCATCTCCGTGAGGTCCGCCGATTACGAAACGTCCAGTCGGATTAATGAAGAATTTTGTATCAGCATCTACAAGTTCTTTCGGAAGTACCGGATCAAATACATATTTCTTAATGTCTTCATGAATCTGCTCCTGTGTTACATCATCATCATGCTGTGTGGATAATACAACAGCTTCAAGTCTTACCGGTTTGCCATTCTCATCATATTCTACGGAAACCTGGCTCTTGCCGTCCGGTCTTAAATATTTTAAAGTGCCGTCTTTTCTTACTTTTGTAAGCTGCAGGGCAAGCTTGTGTGCAAGAGAAATCGGGTAAGGCATATATTCCTCTGTTTCGTTTGTTGCATAACCGAACATCATACCCTGATCGCCTGCGCCGATTGCTTCGATTTCAGCATCGGACATTTTGTTTTCTACAGCAGCGCTTTCCTGCTGTTTGGCTTCTAACGCTTTGTCAACGCCCATTGCAATATCTGCGGACTGCTCGTCAATCGCTACCATAACCGCACATGTATTGCCGTCAAAACCATACTCTGATTTCGTATAACCGATTTCTTTTACGGTTTCACGTACAATTTTCTGAATGTCAACATAAGCATTTGTGGTTATTTCTCCTGTTACCAGTACGAACCCTGTACAAGTTGCAGTTTCACAAGCAACACGGCTCATCGGGTCTTTTTCCATGCAGGCATCCAAAATCGCATCGGATATCGCATCGCAGACTTTGTCAGGATGTCCTTCTGTTACTGATTCGGAAGTGAATAGTCTTTTTTCCATTTTTTTATTCTCCTTTTTGTATAAAGTAAATTTAAAAGTCCGCTTATCGAAATAAGCGGACCTGACAGCCAATAATCAAATCCTCTTATTGTTCGATTGCCATAAGGGCAGTTTGTTCGCTCAGGTTAGCACCTTCCATATAGGGGTTGCCGTGGTTTCATCGATCCTATGTATCTCCACCACTCTGAATAAGAGAAAACATTGTATTAAATTTTTATATCTGTAGATATATATACACCAGTTCTTCCCTGCTGTCAATAGGTATTATGAAACTTTGAATTTGAACTTCTTTACTTCTCTGTCCGTGGTGACTTTCTCAATCTGCGCACCTAATGACTGCAATTTCAAATCAAAATCTTCATAACCACGCTCAATATATTTAATATCATCAATCGTCGTTGTTCCCTCTGCGGCAAGAGCAGCAATGACAAGCGCTGCACCGGCGCGCAAATCAGGGGCTGAAATACCGGCTCCGGTATATTTACCTACACCGTCGATAATCGCAGTATTTCCCTCTACTTTAATATTCGCGCCCATTCTGGTAAGTTCATCAACGTATTTGAAACGGTTTTCAAAAATACTCTCCGTAACAATGCTTGTACCACCGGAAAGCCCGAGCGTCACTGTAATCTGCGGCTGCATATCCGTCGGAAATCCCGGATAAGGCAGTGTTTTTACATGTGTATGTCCAAGCGGTTTCGACGCAACGACACGTACAGCATCATCCGATTCTTCCACTTCGCAACCGATTTCAAGCAATTTGGCGCTGATGGATTCCAAGTGCTTGGGAATTACATTTTTGACTGTTACGTCTCCCTTGGTTACTGCTGCCGCAAACATAAATGTACCTGCTTCAATCTGGTCGGGAATAATCACATACTCCGTTCCATGCAGTTTGGAAACGCCTTTAATACGAATCACATCCGTACCGGCACCCTTAATATTTGCGCCCATACTATTCAGGAAATTGGCTAAATCTACAACGTGAGGTTCCTTTGCCGCATTCTCTATAATGGTCTGTCCCTCCGCCATAACTGCCGCCATCATTACATTAATGGTCGCACCTACCGTAACAACATCCATATAAATATGATTACCGACTAACCTCTCCGTCTCGGTGATAATCAGTCCGTGTTCAATCCTGACATTTGCGCCTAAAGCACGGAAGCCCTTGATATGCTGGTCTATCGGACGAAGCCCGATATTGCAGCCGCCCGGCAGCGCTACTTCAGCTTTTTTATATTTTCCAAGCAATGCGCCTAACAAATAATAGGACGCTCTTATTTTTTTAATATAATCATCCTCAATCACTAAATCATGAATCTGGGATGCGTTGACTTTTACGGTATGTCTGTCTAATTTCGTGACAATGACGCCGATACTTTCCATTGCCTGTAACAAAACATTGGTATCTCTTACATCTGGTACATTTTCTATCAAAACGGTTTCATCCGTCATAACAGCAGCGGCTAAAATAGCAAGTGCGGCATTTTTGGCACCGCCTATCTCCACTTCTCCGACTAACGGATTTCCACCTTTAATCGCATATTGTTCCATATATAGTCCCCTGTATTATTCCATTGCAAATGCAAATATTATTTTATTTTACTGACTGCCTATACAGGCATTTTTATCAAAGATGCTTCTGTTTCCACAGATGCTTTTATTATTGTAATAATTACCTTACAGTATACCATAATTTTCACATTTGTAAATGGGCAGATTGCCAAAGTATTCCTGCCGGAGACTTCAAAAATTAATTCAAATAGTTCAAAGGATTCACCTGGGAACCATTAATTAATATTTCAAAATGCACGTGAGGTCCCGTGCTGACGCCGGTATTTCCGCTCAGTGCAATCTTTTGTCCCTGAGACACCGTCTGACCTGTGGATACCAATATTTTGCTCAAATGACCGTATCTGGTCTCTCTGCCGTCGGCATGCCGGATATAGACCACATAACCATATCCGCTTCCCCATCCGGCTTTGACAACCGTGCCTGCGGAAGATGCCATAACCGCCGTACCGGTCGGCGTTGCCCAGTCAATTCCTTTGTGATAGGTACTCGCTCCTTTGGTCGGTGCATTTCTTCTGCCGAAGCCTGATGACAATCTTCCCCCCGAAATCGGTTTGATATAAGTCGGCGGAATTTTTGTTCCCCGTTCTACAATTTTGGGGACTGCTTCATACGTAATTTCTTCTTTCAGAATTTCCCGGTTCACTTCCTCTTTGTTACGGTAATATACATCCGCCACAACGATTCTGTGTCCCGCCGATGGCTCCTGCAGCGTTTTTGTCTGCGTCGTATACCAGTCATCATTATCTACGTAAATAATTTCCGCTTCATAATCTTCTTCATAATAAACCTGCTCGGTTCGCTCCACCGAAAGTTCAGGTTCCGGCACCGTGACAATCAGCTCGTCCCCGACGCGGATAATAGAATTTTCATTTTCAATCGTTTCGTTCATAGCAATCAACGCTTCGAGTGTCAGCGAATTCTGCTGTGCAATGCGGGAAAGCGAATCGCCCGATACAACTTCATATATCTGCTCTTTTTCCTGCTCTTTTGTCACTTCATCAATCGCATCTGCCAGCGAAGTAATCTCATAGTCCTGCAAATATGCTTCCACCACTTCGACCGTATCGCCAAAATCTATGGATATCAGTCCAAGATCATAATCTGAGAAATCTTTCTCCTTGTCCGGCTCCACTGCTGCAAAGATTTCATCCAGCTGCGCATCGATACCGGCGCTTACCATGAGTTCCTCTTCTTCCTTCTGTGCATCTTCTTTAGCATAGATAGCCGTCGTAAGAACATTCAATTCCCGCTTAGGATCCATCACAAGGTCCACATAATATTCTTTTCCCTCATCATATTTTCCTAATGATGCCTGCAGCAGGGCAAGCACTTCTTCCGCACTGGAAAGATTGACTGTATATTCATTGATTTTCACTGTATAAGCACGATTCAACGTTTCCTTGATATCGCCGCGGAGAACCGTTACCATATTATCCGTGATGGCACTTTCATCATCAATTTCTCCCCACAGCACTTCCTGCCCTTCAAAAGTGACATCGCTGTCAACAAGTACCATTTCGTCACTGGAACCCGCAATTCTTTTCCGCGCATCAATCAGGCAGTTATCAATTCCGTCCATATTACCTACAACGCCTACGGTTTGTCCATTCAAATATACCGTAAACATATTATCTCCGGTACTTTCCAGCTTCTGATAGTGCGGCAGCAAAAAAGCCGCAGCAGTCGATGCAAGTACCGCAACTTTAATATATGCAATTTTCATCTTTTTATAATATCTGTTTGCCATAAATAAATACCATTTTTCTTTCAAGACCGTTTTTCACATTGTAACATTTTCGTAACATTTCTTATTTTATCAGTATTTCCACGAAAAGTAAAGATATATTCCCGTGTCACTCCGATTCATTCGTGATATACTAGGGTGAGAAAACGTCATTTAATCGGGGGATGTGTTATGGACAGAATTATTTTCCATATTGATGTAAATTCCGCATATCTTAGCTGGAGTGCATTGGACAAACTGCAACACGGCTCGGACGTTGATTTGCGCACGATTCCTGCCATTATCGGCGGCGACATGGCAAAAAGACACGGGGTCGTACTTGCCAAATCCATTCCTGCAAAAGCCTATGGCATTACAACAGGCGAACCAATTGTCAATGCGATGCGTAAATGTCCAAATCTTCTTATTGAGCAGCCGAACCATGCCCTATACAACAGGAGAAGTCATGAACTGATGCAGCTTCTTTCCGATATCTGCCCTGATATTGAACAGGTCAGCGTTGATGAATGTTACATGGACTATAACCCAATCAGGAAACTTTTTCCATCCCCGGAAGACGCTGCCGAACATATTCGTATGCAGGTAGAAAAGACGCTCGGCTTTACCGTTAATATCGGTATATCCGACCGTAAGGTGCTTGCTAAAATGGCGTCCGATTTCAGGAAACCCAATCTCGTCCATACGCTTTATTCTCATGAAATTCAGGAAAAGATGTGGCCTCTTCCTGTTTCTTCTCTGTTTCTGTGTGGTCGTTCAAGTGTAGAGACTCTGCACAAACTGGAAATTATAACCATTGGGGATTTGGCAAAAACCGATGTCTCCATTTTAACAGCGCATTTAAAAAGCCACGGAAAGACACTCTGGGAGTATGCCAACGGCATTGATAACGCCGTTGTGGAAACAATCCAGCCTGACGAAAAAAGCATCGGCAATTCCACAACACTCAGCAAGGACGCCACAACCAAAGAGGAAGCCCGCCACACTCTTCTTGTCTTGTCAGAATCTGTTGCGCGCCGTTTAAGAGCTTCGGGACAGGTCGCGGAAATGATAAGCGTGGAAATCAAATATAATACATTCAAAAAAGTCTCTCATCAAACAACTCTGCAAACACCAACTGCCGGCAGCGATACCATATATCACACCGCATGCGGTCTTCTTGACGAACTTTGGGACGGCACCCCGATACGATTGCTGGGGGTTCGTTCTTCCAAGCTTTTGTCCGAAGCAGAGCCCGTACAGCTCAATTTATTTGACCTGCCGGCTGCCAATGCCGGGGAACCCCCCTCCCGCTCTCATATTTCAGGGCAGAAAGAAGTCCGGCTTGAAAAAGCGCTGGATTCCATTCGACAAAAATATGGAGCCGATGCCATTGTACGCGGCAGTCTGCTCCATCCAAAATCTTAAAATAAAATATGAAGAATGCCTTTCAAGGCATTCTTCAATGCGAAGCCTTAGAATTTCTTGCCCTGCGTCTTTCAGCAGGCTTAGAAATTCTCTTCGCATTTTTGACGCTGTATCCGAAGAAACCTATTTCTTTTCCTGTGGACAGGTATCTGCCATGCGAATATACAAGCGGTTTGGCGTCATTTAAATGAAATTTGCCCTTTTTGTCCATATATTTTTCATCCACATGCACCGCCACAACTTCCGCCAGGAACATATGATGGGAACCAAGTTCTTTTTTCTCAATCACTTTACATTCCAGATTCACAGGACTTTCTTTCACCATAGGAACTTTAACCACATCCCCCGGTATCGGCGTCAAGTGCGTCTTTTCCCACTTATCAACATCTTTACCGCTTTTCACTCCGCAATAATCCGCTGCAAAGCTAAGTTTTTCCGTCGTCAGGTTAATAACAAATTCTCCGGTTTCCTCTATCATATGATAAGAATATCTCTCCGGCTTCACGGAAATGGAAACCATTGGAGGCGCGGTACAGACAGTCCCTGTCCATGCTATTGTTATCAAATTGCTGTTTCCCGCCTTATCTGCCGCACTGACTAACACCGCAGGCAGAGGATATAACATATTTCCCGGTTTAAACTTAAGTCTTCCCATGATAATGCGATTCCTTTTTCTTCTTCTCCGTCAGCATCCTGTCCTGCAACAGAATTATAAAGGTATTACAATATTAAATAAATGAACTAAAATGTCCACAGCAACAAGCAGCATCGTAATAAACGCTACAGGCATAAGTAATTTCTGTTTTTTACCGTTTTCCTGTTGTTTTGCGGCAATGGCTGCTGCCTGCTTATCCATTTCGTCCATCATGGAAGCCTGCACATTCCGGTAAACTTTAATGCATTCTTTATGGAAAGAATCTTCTAACTGCTTTTTCATATCCATCAAAACTTCTTCCGTAGCCGCCTGTGCATTATTATCCGCTTGAAACGATTCAATTTTTTGAATACCCGCCTGAATCACTTTCTGTATATGCTCCGTATTCTCTACCGTCTTCAGATTTATCTTGCGCATTTCCTCCGTGTTCTCTACCGTCTTCAGATTTATCTTGCGCATTTCCTG
>CAMWMM010000074.1 GCA_947175285.1 uncultured Lachnospiraceae bacterium | reverse complement strand
TCTGATATTTTTATGAGTATATCAGAAGGAATATCATAAGCGTTATTTTCCATTCTGCTTACCGCTTGTTGAGTGGTTCCGAGTTCCTTAGCGAGAGCTTCTTGCGACAAGCCTAAACTCTTCCTTAGTTCACGAATACGATTTTTTACCATATGTACGACTTCCTTTCTGATAATATTTTTACACAACTATCTAAAAATTGCTAACAACTGATATATGTGGAGCAATACTCGTATAGCGGTAAAAAATGAAAGAAATATAATGTAAATATCGGTATGAGCATAGTTGCAGGGAAAAATTACATGCTGTGTCGGAATTTCAACATTGAAAAGGAAAAATTTACAAAATAAGGTATACTGGCAATGAAAATTAAATTGGAGGTGTGTTATATGTCAGACAACAAAAAGAAAAATATCGCAGCAACAATTTTGGGAAAAGTGGCACTCAATTCTGCAAAAGCGGCAGCAGACAGCAGATGTATGTATTGCCTTCATCAGCCCAAGCAGCCGACAGGAATGAAAAAGATTTTCCGATAAGAAAGCCGACATACGGAAGAAAATACTGCCATATGTGTGAGGGAACTTATACATATGGCAGTATTTTTGGAAAAGAAGTTCGGTCAATTTATTTCCATTGTAATGAACTTAAAAATATACAGTAGACACTCTGCACGGCAGAATGTGAAAACACACGAATGATATTCAATATTTGAAACTCATGCGTGTTTTTTTATGCGCAAATTCAGGACAGGGGTATATTGCATATTTTTATGTTAGCGGCATATGGGATAAGAAGATTTCCCGATTCAATAAAAGAACATACTGGAAGAAGAATACATATGAAAGGGTACGCCCTGACATAATGTATTCTTTTTTTTATGCCTGTCGAAATATGCAAGTTTATGTCTGTGTATGTGTCCGTAGTCCTCCGCTTAATTCTTCATTTCAAAAATAAATCAGAATGGAGAATAGAAGAATGAAGGATATAAGATATATTATTGCGGATAACGTGAGATTATACCGGAAACAGAGAAATTTAACACAGGCGGAGCTTGCGGAACGGGCAGATCTGTCACTGGACTCTATAAAACGGATTGAGGGTGGAAAAAGAACGATGTCATTAGAGAACTTTATAAGGCTTTCGGATGCGCTCCGTGTACCATTATCGTTCTTTCTATATGATCAAGAGGATACGATGCCGGAAGCAGAACGGATACATTGTATTTTAAAAGGAAGGAGTGAGAGCCAAAAGGAGTATTTGTTACATATGTTGCAAGAGATGGCTGAAGGAATGGACAAGCTGCTGTAAATAATAAAAACAGTCTGGCAGGAAGGATAAGGCAGAAAAGCATAACATACAAATCCATCAAAAATATAACCACTGCCTATTTTTTATAGAAATATTTATGAACAAAAGATTTATTTGCTTATGATAAGTCACTAATAGATAAAAAAGAAACCTCTAGTCTAATTAAGATGTCATTTATCCCATAGAAAAACAATCTTAGTCATTAGAGGTTTCTTATATTCTTGTGCAATCGGCTGTGGTGTTACATTGTATCATGAATTAGCACTTTTAATTTTATTTGTAAAACAAAGAAAAGCTGTTTCAAGCAATCGCATCTTCGCTTAGAACATTCAAGCTAAACATTCCTGAGAAGTGCATACCTATGATTTCCCATGACTACCCTCACTATTTAATGGCTTCTTCTGCACCGTAGCTTTCAATCATGTAAATGTCACCTGACAATAACTGCATATTTTCGGTAGACAAGCGATTTGCAAGTTCAGTAGCTTTGTCCGTAAGTGTCTTTTTGATATTGTCGTTTGTGATTTCAGTTTCGCTTAAACCATTCAGGTAGTTTTGCATTTCCTGTTGGAATGTTAGCAAAACCTTATCTCTCTCTGCTACCGACACAAGTTGCGGAGAGTTGATAGAGTATGGAACTTGCAACTCAACGAAACAGGTAAACCCATATACGGGGTTCCCCTCATCGTCCAAATAGTCGCAAGGTCTATCTTTTCTTGATATTCCAAAGGAAAATGCTACTTCTTCTCCCATATACTCGCAATACAATTCATTAGCTGAAAAAGACATTGTTGTTGTGAAAAAGTCATAGTTTTCGTCATCGGGAGATATAACATTTATCACATCGGCTTGTGCTGCAAGAAACGCTGTCCATTCATCGGGTGTCGAGGCAAGCGCAGCATTAAAATCGGCTATGCTCTGCTGTCCGTAGTCCTCAGTCTTGTATGCAATCAGCTTTTCATATGCAGCAGATGCAGTAGGGGAAACGATTGAGCTTGAAGCCTCGTTTGTTGGTGTTGCGGTTTGATTAATGATAGGTTCGCTATTTTGCATGGTAGCATTGTTTTGTTCGGACGAAGAATTTCGTCCTGCACACCCTGTTAGCGAACTTGCTGCCAAGAGGGCGGCAAGGATAATTGGTAAACATTTTTTCATAGTAAAATCTCCTTTCTGTGAATAACAGTTTATTTTATGTTCCCTTTTTCGGGTACAGTTAAAGCATATCATTCTAATTTGAATTGATTTTGAATTGATTATGTTTTTTATGTGAAGATAGAAAAGGCGGCAAGCTAAAAGCTCGTCGCCTTTAAGATATTCCTAAAACTGTACAGAAACAATAACACCTTGAACAGTATTAGCAATTTCAACTTTTGCACCATGTAAGTCAAGAATCGTTTTCACAATATACAATCCTAATCCTGTGCCGCCTGTCTGCCTGTTTCTTGACGGATCTACTCTATAAAATGCTTCAAACAATTTAGGGATATTTTCGTCCGGGATATGTACGCCGGTGTTCTCAATCGTAAGGGTGGTTATTTCAGTCTCTTTCCATAACTTTATGGTTACTTGATTTCCTGCTCCTGAATACGCAGCCGCATTTCCCAAAAGATTATCTAATACTTTTTGAAGTAGTTGTATATCCCCTAAAATATAAACCTCTGGGGTTATGGATTGATCAACCGTCAAATCTTTTTGCATAAATAAATCTTCAAACGCTGTAAGACGGTTAGTTATGAGATTACTAAAATTAAGATTGCATTTTTTACAAGTATAGCTCGAAGTATCTAATCTGGATATTGTTAAAAGTTCTTGCACCATTCTTTCCAAAGTATCAGTAACTTCTAATGATTGTGCAAGATATGTTTCCCTGTCTTTATAGCGTCCCACTTGATAGAGCATACCTTGAAGCTGTCCCTTGATAATGGTAATGGGCGTTTTTAATTCATGGGAAGCCGCAGCAAAAAACTCTACCCGTTGCTTTTCAAGTCGTCTTTCCATATCAATATCAGCTTGCAGCTTTTGGTTAGCTTCTTGTAATTCTGAAAGAGTTGTTTTCAATTTCCGGGAAAGTGTATTTAGACTGTCAGATAACACGCCTATTTCATCAGTGCGCTCAGCAGAACAAAAACCGCTAAAATCCATATTCGCCATTTGCTTCGAAAGTTTACTCACTTTCTTAATGGGCGCAGTCATATACCACGAATAGAAAAAAGCCGAAATTATCCCACTAACTAAAATAACGATGCAGAGTGGAAAAAGTGTTCTATGAACTGCTTCTTCCATTTGTGTTTGTTTTGCAGTATTCCTTGTCAATAGCAGAATGTAAGGCGAATCGCTATCAGTAAATGTAATTGTGTAGGCTTTTGATTTGTCAATATTATCAAAGTCAGTAATATTACCGCCTATAAGCGCATCCATATCATATAAACTCACTTCCAGTCCATCAGACTGAAAAAAATGCAAATTAAACTCCATTTCATAGCGGCTCTGTATTTCTTCATTAATAGCTCCTGGCACAAAGTAACCATTTAGCTTACATTCTCCTGACATAGCATCAGCTATAGAAGAAATCTCAATTTCAGCATCTTCCAAGCTGTGTTTATAGAAATTAGGAATAGCCCATGAAAGAAAAATGTAAGTAATGAAACAACATATTGTTGTCAATAATAATGTCAACAAAAAGATTTTAATGAACAAATGACTTTTAATCTTCTTTATCAATTCTATATCCCACCCCTCTGATTGTTTCTATGTAGTCAGCAGTACCAAGTTTTTTCCGTAAATTCTTTATGTGTGTGTCTATAATCCGTTCTTCTCCGAAAAACTCATACTTCCAAAGTGTCTGTAATAGGTTTTGCCGTGTTAAAATTCTGCCCTTGTGTGTTAGCAGTTCTCTTAATATTTCAAATTCGCGGGGTGTTAAATCAATGTTTTCTTCTCCTGTATAAACTTTGTATCCTTCTAAATCTAGTATCAAATTTTTATAGCTCATAGTCTGCGGTGTGTCATTCTGCTTTGCTGAACGACGTAGAACAGCGGCGATTTTCCGTAACAGTACGGGCATAGAAAAAGGCTTTGTTATATAATCATCAGCTTGCAAGTCTAAGCCTTTAAGCTGGCTATCCTCGTCGTCTAATGCTGTGAGCATGATAATAGGCACATCTGATTTTTGCCGGATAACCTCGCAAACACCATAACCGTCAATTTTTGGAAGCATAATATCAAGCAATATCAAATCAAAAGTTTGTTCAGAATATTTTGCAAGGGCTTCCACACCGTCAGCCGCTAATACAACATTATATCCGGCTTCCTGTATGAAATCGTGCAACAAAGCCTGTATAGATATGTCGTCCTCAACAATTAAGATTTTACTCATAGTGCACCTCCTAACCATAATTTTAACAGAGTAATATGAATCTATTGTGTAGATTTGTAATTTTCTTTTTAGCTGTGTGCTTATCCTAGTTCTTCTGTTTCAGCCCATATAACCGATTTTAGATGCATTCAATATAAAGTTTATGTAGCTGTTTTGCAGAAATCCCTTATTTATTTACAGCTTGGGGGTAAGATGTATTCCATGATTTCTTGGTTCCTTTTTAATAAACTCCTTAGAATCATTATATACGGAAAACGAATAATATCAAGGTCGTAATGATCGATGTTTCTGCAAACAAAAATATCTTAATTGTTAGGAAAATTAAATAATATAGAAAAAATTACAAATAAACTCGTAAAAATTACATGGTGGGGAAAAAAGATAAATTTTATATTATCATCTTAATAGAAATTGAAATCTCTAAGAAATACAAGAAAGATATGATTGAGGTTTAAGTATGGAAGCTATTTCACTAAAAGGTATTATTAGCAATATAATTGCAAAGGCAAAAAAATATAACAATGAATACAAGAGCAGTTGGATTAATTCAAATACTGACTTGTATATTAATTTAAAATTGAGCAAATCAGAGATTATAGAAATTATTTTGGAATTGGAAAAGGAATATGACACACGTATAATTTCTATTCCATTAAGCCTTCCGAATTTCAAAATAGTGTATTTAGCGCAAGTTTTTGAATATTCAATAAAGTTTAATGGTGAAACACATAGGGAAAATCTATTACAATATGCAGTAGACCATGTAGAAATATATCAGAAATTAGCAGAAATAAGTGATATTGCAGCATTTAGTGATGTTAAGTGGGACACGGGATTTCATTCTAATTGTGGAGAATTTGAAAGTATAGTTGACTTGTATCATTCGCATTATTCATGTGGTGAAATGATCTGTGAGCGAGTAGTAGAGTTAAGCGGTGATATTGGATTTTCTTTAAAAACCCCAATAGAACAATTAATTTCTGAACTGCAAATTTGGAGGAAAAGAATTGACTGGTATGGAATATCTCCAAAGGAGAAAGTTGTTAAGTTTGCGAATTTTAATTATATAGGTAATCGAATTGCATATCCGGAAAATGAGGTAGCCATTAATGAAAAAGGGCGTGTAATGGGGATATTTGCGTCGAAAGTTTCCTCTTCTACAATAGAATATTTTTGGAGACAAATTTGCAAATTTTCCCCCAAATGGATAGTTGGCGATAGCAGCATAATATATAATTTTTGCAAATATATGTTGAGCAATGAATTTACTCTTGATGACGTTACTTATGTTGAGATAGAAGCAAATAATGTTTTGTCTAAGGAAATATTAACGGAAATTCAAAAAGCATTTAGACATGCAAAAATATCAATTGCTATTTCAAATCCACATATAGGATCATTTTTGTTAACTTGTCCTCATGGACATGTTCATTTAATAAATGAAGCTACAGTATTGGAGATAGAGCAAAAAAATAAATCGGAAGTTGGTTTTTCGCAGATAATGATATCAAGCTTGCTAAATGTAATGGCTCCAATAATTAATATTAATTCGTTTTTATATGGGAGAAAAGGCAAAGAAATAACTTGTGATTATTCGCATGGTAAAGATATTCTCCTGTTGGCTCCTACAAACGGTTTTGGTGGGTTTTATGATGATGCAGATTGGTCTGTAAGTGCAAAGTCAGTGGAAATGTGTATTGATTTACTAAATGCGGAATATAATAATCCAATTTCTGCGATGCAAATAGTACAGACAGATAAATGTCAAATAAGACTATTTTTAAGAATTAAGCAGGAATTTAAAAATTGGAAAAGTACACTTGCGGATTCAATGTTAGGATATTTGAAAAAAATGATTTCTAGTAATATGGATTGGCAGATTGTATTTGTAGATGAAATGTATCCGAGTGAATATACGGGTATATTGTCTTATTACCAAAATTATTCCCTGTAAAAGTTGAGGAGGAAAAGCATTGAAAAATAATCCTTTTATTCATGTTTTTAAAACACCATTTTTTACTTATGCATATGATGTCAATACAAATAGTGTTATTAAAATATCTAAGGAATTGTATGACTATTTGATGGACTTGGAACATGGTGTGGTGACTGAAAAAACAGAAGAAGTACATAGTGAAATGGAAATGTTAAAGGAAAAAGGGTATTTAAAGGAGTTTTACCCTAAAAAAATAGTTGATCCAAGATTGTCACAATTAGATTATTTGATACATAATCGGGTTGAAGGAATTACTCTTCAAGTCACACAACAGTGTAATATGCGTTGCAGTTATTGCAAATTTACATATGGAGACAATATTCATAATCGGGCTCATGCAACTGTTAGCATGAGTTATGATGTTGCAGTACGTGCAATTGATTTTTATTATCATCATTCAAGAGACTCTAAGCGTGTCAATGTTTCGTTTTATGGAGGGGAGCCTTTATTAGAGTATGAAATGATTAAAAAAATAATTTCATATGTAAATGATAAATTTGAAGGCAAGGATATTACGTTTAATATGACAACAAATGCCATTTTGCTTACTCCGGAACGCTTGAAGTATCTGGTAAAAAATAATGTATCTATAATGGTAAGTCTTGATGGCTCGGAAGAAATACAAAATAGGTCTCGAAAGCTGGCAGGAGGAGGAAAAGGCTCCTATGAAATTGTTATTAAACAGCTTAAGCACCTTAAGGAAACATGCCCAGTTGAGTATAAAGAAATAAGCTTTAATTCTGTAATAGATCCATTATATGATATGACACCTCTTTTGAAGTTTTATCAGGACGATATATTCAAAGGTGCCTTAATTAATTTAGGTAATGAAAAAGTTGCTGTTGGTGATAGTAATATTAATACACCTATAATGGATACACCAGAAGGTACAACAAGTGGTTCTTCAGAAATATTCTATTTGTCAATGAGAGAGGCTGAACTGATTGCATTATATTCGTTAATAGGTTTGATAGATGATAAAAAATTAAGTCCAATTTCATTAAATATTAAGGCAGCTTTGATAGAAAAAAGTAATTCATTAGTTCCAGCTAATCAGTTGGAAGAGTATAGCGCCAAAGGAGGACCTTGCATACCCGGTGTTCATAATACATTTGTTCGTGTAGATGGAAAATTCTTTCCCTGTGAAAAGGTGTGCGATATTTCCGATGATTTGAATATCGGGGATGTTGATAGCGGATATAACTATGAAAATATAAAGCGAATTTTAAACATTGGAAAGATAACTGAGAGTAAATGCACTAAATGCTGGGCAATAAGACATTGCACATCTTGTGTCCTTAGTGGTACGTTAGCAGGTAAAATATCAAAAGATATGATAATAGCCAATTGCAATGATTCAAAGGCTCGGTTGGAAAATACTTTAAAAGATTTGTTGGCAATTGATGAATTGCGTTCGGTTTTATTAAAAGGTCAGATAGGAGATATTCATAGTGATGAAAACACGTAAAAGGAAAGCGGCAATATATCCATACAATCGGAAGGTTAGCAGTTTAATAAGATATTCTGAACTATTATCTGACTACGAAATTGTATCTGCTATTGTTCCGAATGGGTATGATATAACCGGAAAAGATGTATCCATATTGGAAAAAAGGAGTCCGCTTGGTATGCTAGGAACTTCATCTTTTGATGAAGGGATCAGCAAATGTGATATTTTGATCGTTGCGGAGACAGATGAAAATGAACATTTTAAAAAGATTATTATAAAAAACATTTTAAAAGCAATGTGTCAAGGGAAAGATATAGTTTCTTTATATTTCTTTTCTCATGAAGAGGAAGAAATGCTTGCGCAAATGGCAGACATATATTCTGTTAATTATAAATCGTATAAACAATTTAATAATATTGAATTGCCTTATGGTAATAGCACAGAAGAAACATATGCTCCCGTAATTCTGGTTACCAGTTTAAATGAGGATTGCTTAAAATTTGATGTAGAGTTGCAAATGAAAAAGTCGTTACAAGATGCAGGATATAGAATCTCTTTGATAGGAACAAAACATTATTCTGAAATGTTTGGGGCTTATTCATTTCCTGATTTTATGTATGATCCTTCTATTGATATTGAAGAGAGAATAATAAAATTGAACGCTTATGTACGTTATATAGAAATAAGCGAAGCACCACAGGCAATTATCGTGGGTATACCGGGTGGGTTATTTCCTATTTCAGAAAAGCTGCATCAAGCTTATGGAAGGATAGCATATGAGGTAGGATATGCATTACAGTCAGATTTATGTATTTGTCTAATGCCGCCACAATTCAACTTTGATATGTCTGCTATTTTTGATAGAATTAATTTTTTATTAGGTGTAGAGCCATGTTGCATTGGAATCTCAAATCTAAGATTAAACGAAGCTGCAACTAAAACGGGGTTTCAAGGAATTAGCGTGGACATAATAGATGAAAATGAAGTGGAAGAAATAATTAATGAAATGCGGTCAGATGCAAAGGTGCCTGTTATAAATATATGTAAAAATAATCAGGAATTTCCTTTAGAAATTATTGATCAGAAAATAAAAGAATATTATAGATCTCTGAATATATATAACGCCAATAGCGAAGTAAAAATAGCAAAATCAAATATTTTTGAGTGGCTGGAGGAAGTAATTTATAGTTTATATCCCGATTTAGATAGGGGCGTAGGCATAGAGCAAAACTGGAAATTATTAGGTTCGGTAGAACTGTTGTATATCATAGCAGAGGTTGTTCTAAAATGTAAAATTATGATAACTCCTGAAGATATAGATAATGGTATAACAAGAACTTATAAAGATTTTACAAATTTGTTAAAAAGGAAATTGGGACAGCAATAAATGATGTAAGCAATCATCCGGAGAAAGAAAGAGAGGTAATCAAAATGACAAAATTGTTATCAAGACGTGTAAATCCGAATCAGAAGACAGTGGAGGCTTTCTGTTCATGTGTAACATACTCCTGCACTGGCTGTACAACAGCAACAAAGAGCACTACTAACTACAACTCCCAGAGTAGCAGCAAGGAAAGCACTAATCGCCGGGGTTAATTCTGGCAATTCAGTTTTAGTTACAAATTAACATAGTAAAAGCCGGATGATTGATTACTATATATCAAAAGGGAGGAATTGCTTTGGAAAATAATGAATGCCACGTAGCCATATTGGATGATGGGGTTTCTAAGTTATTTTTTCAAATTCCTCCTTTTTTTGTAGAAAAAAATGTTACGAAAGAATGTGTTAACCCTGTTTCTATTTCACATGCAACCATTGTAGCAAATATTATTCAAAAATATAGCAACAACTGTATTTTTTCGAGCATTAAAGTTTTGGATAATAATGGCGGCGGTACATTACAAGCATTGATTAAAGGGGTAGAGCTATGTTTGGAAATGAATGTTGATATTATACATATGAGTATAGGTACTACAAGGTTTTATAAGACCGCCAAACTCTTTAAACTTCTAGAAAAAGCTGCAGAAAAAGAGATTTGTGTTATTGCAGCCCAAAGCAATAGCATGTTATATACTATTCCAGCGTGTTTGAAAGAAGTTATAGGTGTAAGACATAGCGATGAATGCCTACCAGAAGATTATATAATACAGATTAATAACTGGGATGGAGTAGATATTTTAACATCTTCAAGGCATCATATTACTATAAAAAATGAGGGAGAAAAAATATTATTGCCAAGTAATAGTTTTGCTGCTCCATATATAACTTCACTAATTGCAAATATAATCAGTGAAAAAGGACGTATGCCCAAAAGGCAGCTTATCAATGAATTGTGCAAAAATGCAAAAAGAATTAAGCATACAGATTTTATGATTAATGATGTATGCGAACATGAAACAGCAATTTGTGCTGACTATAATTTTAGCCGGAGGTTATACATAAACAAACAAACGCATGTTCCTGTAATTTCGCTTAATTGCATTAATAAACAGCATATTGCGATAGCTAATAAGATTATAAATATTTTTTATGAAATGAATATTAATATATATCCTGCCTTGAAATTACCTGATTCCCCCAATACTATAAATTGGCAACAGTTGATATGTTTTATAGAGTTAAAGTATGATGTGGATGTTATATTAATCAATAGTATTAATGAACTTAGTGATATGATAATAGAGTTTGAAGAAAAAAACATATTGCTCAAAGCATTTGATCAAATACATATTATATCTATTGCT
The DNA here is from genome assembly GCA_947175285.1 of uncultured Lachnospiraceae bacterium. Next base: position 2,720 of record CAMWMM010000074.1, on the reverse strand, counting down.
GCACCCCGAAAAATTGTTGAAAAAATTATTGAGCTGTTAGACTGAAAATTACATGCTAAAGTAAAACAAAATAATTTATACTTACGAGTATGAAAGGAATAAAAAATAGGATGTTTAAAAGAAAAAAATTTAATGAATTATCATATTGCTTAAAATTACCAGTACGTTCAGCTTTTTTTTTGTACTTCGCATTTTTGGTATTCACACTAATCTGCGCAGTAGCTCCATCAATAGAACTTATACTTTGGAAATATATTTTGGATAGTTTAGAGCAAACTTTGCATGGAACATATTTCACGCAAAGTTTTATTTTCTTAATAGTAATTTATTTTATGGCAGGTATTGGTTCAAAGGTGGCAGAAAATGTAAAAAGTATTATAGAGTCAAAACTAAAAGACAAAATGCAATTATATATTGACTTAGAAATAATGAATAAATATAACAAGTTGGAGGCGGGGTTTTATGATGATCCGTTAAATATGGATACATTAGATGTAGTAAAAAATAGCAAGATGATGATATGTGAAGGGGTATTACAGTTAGTAGAAATTATTAAGACCATTGTAAATTTTATACTAATGGCTATTGTATTGGTTTCTATCAGTCCAATAGTTACGTTTGTTTATGTGTTATTATTAATTCCCCAGGTTACTTCTTCAACAAAATTGGATACATTATTAAATATGTATGATGTGGAGGCAACTAAAGAAAAAAGAAAAAAGGATTATTATCGGTCAATCTTGATTTCAAAGAAGTATGCCAAGGATTTGCGTGTTTATAGAATTAGAGATTTTATAATAGAAAAATATAATGCTGAATGGCAAAAAATATTGAAAGATAAAAACGATATTTGCACAAAAACTTTTTCTCAAATTTACAGAAATGAAATATTGGAAGTAATGGGATATCTAATAATGATTGTCTTTGTAATTTATAAAGCAATCTATGGGGCAGCTACAATTGGAGATATTTCAGTAGTTGTAAACGCAACAAGACCATGTTCGGAAGCATTTAAGGATTTTTATGTAAAATATAAGAATTTTAGGTCTGTTGTAGTAACGAGGCTTAAAATGTATGTTGATTTTATTAATAAAACGGATAAGGATGAGGATGGAGTGATATCGTGCTCTACGATAAATAATATTGAATTTTGTAACGTGTATTTTAAGTATCCATTTGGATCTGAATATATTTTAGAAGATATTTCATTTAAAATCGACTCAGGAACAAAAAATGCAATTGTAGGAAAAAACGGAGAAGGGAAAAGTACCATAATAAAGTTATTACTCAGACTGTATAGACCGGAGAAAGGCAATATACTAATTAATGGTATAAATATTGAAGAGTATAACATTAAAAGTTTGAGAGAAAGATTTAGTGCCTGTTTTCAAGATGTTTCTCGGTATGCTTTAACGGTTGAAGAAAATATTACTTTTAAAGACAGAAAACTATCACCGGATAAACTTAATTACCTTACTACTTTTTCAGGAATTTATGACAAAATTGATTCATTTGAACAAAAATATGAAGCGGAGCTTACTAAAGAATTTTCAGATAAAGGAGAGGAATTATCTGGCGGACAATGGCAAATGTTAGCAATTTCACGATCCTTATGCAAGAATGCAGATTTTTTAGTATTTGATGAGCCGTCATCAGCATTAGATGCAATAACAGAGGATAGGATTATGGAGTTGTTTTCCAAATTAAGTAAAGAAAAAACAATTCTGGTAATCTCGCATAGATTATCGTGTTTGCAGGATTATGATCAAATCATTGTACTTAACAACAATAGAATAGAAGAAATTGGTAACCATAAACAATTGATGCAAAATGGTGGTTTATATTCAAAAATGTATAGTTTGCAAAAAGATAAATATGTACAAGAGGAAAGTGAATTGAGTTAAAACCGAAAAAAGGAATAAAAGCAGACTACATAATAAATTATTTGAAAAATCATCTTAGTTAATAGGTATATTTGCAAATCAATTAAATGGTGGTACATATGTCACTAGCTAAAAGTGGCGGAATGGAGTTCAGCTATGAAAATAACAAAATATCTAGATAATATATTGTTTGCTATTAAAATTATTATGAAAGCTTCACGTAAGATGTTTATAGCCAAAATATCACTTTCTGTAATATTGACAATGACTACTTATATGGAATACATAATTATTAAAAATATTATAAATTTTATTAACAGTGGATATGAGATTAAAATGTGGATAGTATATGTAGTTGCTTTCATTATTTGCGCATTTTTAATTGATTTTGGAAATGTTATTAGCAAACAAGTTGATTTCTATTATAAAAATCACATAAATATGTATTTGGATAATATTTTAGTTGATAAAGTATCTAGATTAAAATATTCTCTTTTTGATGAATCAGATGTTCTAAATAAAATAGAAGATACATGGGAGTTAATAACTACGATTGAAGAGTTGCCTGCGTTAGTTTTTTCCTTTGCCATATGTGTCGGAAAGATACTTGTTTCAATAATAATTTTTGCACAAATTAATGTGGTATTATGTGTCATAATAATTTTTTCCATTTTTGCTTCGGTATGTTTTTATAAAAAATCAATTGACGAAAGATGGAATACAGAACGTAAATCAATTAGTTTTGTTAGAAAAATGAATTATTATAAAGAATGTTTGGGACAAGATTATTTTTTTAATCTTAAACCAAACAGGCGAAAACCTGTCTCGAAAATAAAA